>URYA01000077.1 GCA_900551975.1 uncultured Collinsella sp.
AAAAATGGTGTGCCGCCCCGTTTGGGGCGGCACGTTTTGTTATCAGGCGATTCTGCTTAGACGAGCTTGCACTTCTGGAATGATCTTCTCGAACATTACCTCCGCCTCGGGAAAACCCTCTTCTTTGAGACCGCGCGCGGCGTCTCTTAGCGCGTCTGGAACCTCATTGCAGGTATCAGCAATCATTCCGGCGACAATTCCCCCGGGCAAACCCGCCCCAATCATTTGGCTCATCACCGACCCGCGCGTTACGTCGTCAATCTTGCGGCTCCCACCAAACGAGACGCCCATCTCACGAACGAGACTGGGGTAAACCGTTGTGCACAGCACATCATAGAGCGGCGCCAACCTCACCTGCTTCCAACTTTCGTCCCATACGAGCGACCAGTTCTTTAGATGGTTATCGCAGTTACCTACGGCATAGTCGAACAGCTGGTTATAGCCGACAAGGAACCTGTCCTCCATTTGATTCGTCGACGCCCTTCGCACCGCATCGACGATAAGCCCTAGGTAATTGACGCCCGTCGCCTCATATTTAAGCTCACGCGAGATGCCCTTGGCCTGACAAACATCTTCCTGGTGCAAACGGTATGGAATTGGCAATCCGTCAACCGAGCGTCCGGTATCAGGCGTTACTCGGTCAAATCGCTTCACGGCGATAATTGGCTCGGCATCCTCAACTCGGATAAGAAAACACTCTTCGGCCGATAGGTCCATCAGAGAGGCGGCTCTCACGCACATCGCTTCGCACACTGTTTCGCCCGGGAACGTTTTCGACCCCGCCTTGAGAATGTGCGTAGATGGGGCCGCTCCATGAGGTAGGTACCATCCACCACGTGGGTCATCGCCCGTATGGTAGAGACCGACCTTCGCCTGAGCACCTGCAAGGGAGATTCGACTCTCTAGCGCTAAATCAAAAGCAACCTCTGCCGGCGCGTATGCCAGCCCGCTTAGCTGTTCTTCACCTATCTCTTCATAGCCCATTTCGAGACTGTCGGCCGAAGGCTCTCGCGTCAAAACCAGAGCGCCGACAGGTTCATCGCGGACTAAATCGAGCACCTTAAAGTAATCTCCGCGTTCCGCTCGCGCTCTTTTCTCAAGGTCCCTGTTGAGCTGCCCCTCCGGAATGATGCCGGAGAAAAAGGAACCCGTTGCGTCCGGACTAAATGTCTCGGCCGACAACGGCAGCGAGGTCGAAATCGGGGCCGCATCACCGCTCTGGAGATATTTGGGGCTATAGGTGAATATCGGAAGCCCCGCGTTTTCCTCCAATATGCCAACCAGCTGGTAAGACCCATTAAACTCCCGGTGAACGAACAGCGTGCCATCCATTATTTCCCCCTCACCTTCAGAATAAAATCAATATCCACGATGGAGGCGTAATCGAAAATGACGCCAATTTCGACCGTTGTCCGCCCCCGCTCGATATCACCAATCACACGAAGGCTGCGACCCGTCATAGTCGCGATATCGCGTTGAGTCAAGCCGAGCTCACGCCTTCTGAGCCTGAGGGCTTTCCCCATCTCGGCGGGATCGAAAACCATGCGCTCCGAGAAAGCGACTTCCGACGGTTTGAGCTTGATGCGCCCATCCAGCTTTTTAATCGTTGTCACCGTTCTCATGACGCCTCCAGATATATTCCTGTTCGTGAACATAGTATAAAACTGTGGAACTATGTTCATGTACGGGAATATAGTGTTGACTATATTAGCAATGTTCCCGTTCAGGAATATAGCTCCTGAAAAGACTGATTCCTTCTTAAATGGGAAGATTCTGAACGGCTACGTCATACGGGCTGACTACTCAAAGTATTGGAACTTGTTGGTTGAGAAGGCGAATGTTACGACGAAGCCTTCGCCGGGCTCGGATGCTGCGGTGACGTCGATGCCCATCTTGGAGCACAGGCGCGCCACCAGGTAGAGGCCGATGCCCGTTGCGCGCTTGGTGGTGCGGCCGTTGTCGCCGGTAAAGCCCTTCTCGAACACGCGCGGCAGGTCTGCCGCACACACGCCGCAGCCGTTGTCCGCGACGGTAAGCTCGATGCGCTCGCCTGCCAGACCCTCGTCCAGCAACGCACCCGAAAACACGATCTTTGCGCCGTCCTCACGCGCATATTTAATGCTGTTCTGAATGAGCTGGCCCAGAATAAACTCGAGCCACTTCTCGTCGGTAAAGACCTCAAAGTCGAGGTTCTCGCACACCGGGGCCACGTGCGCCGCGATGAGCTCGCGCGCGTTGGCCTTAATCGCGCCCGTCACCAGGGTCTTGAGATCCCAGCGGCGAATCAAGTAGTCGCGCTCCACGACTTCCGAGCGCGCGTAGTACAGCGCCTGGTCGATATAGCGCTCCACGCGGGCAAGCTCGCGGCCGAGGTCATCTACGCGCGACAGGTCATCTTCGCTGCCGTCCAGGTTTTCCAAAATCAGATGGGCCGCCGCCAAGGGCAGCTTGGCCTCGTGGACCCAGCTCTCGATATAGTCGCGATAGTCATCGGTCTGGCGCCTGCCTTCGGCAACCTCGTCACAAGCGGCTTTGCCCACCCGGCGCAAGACCTCGTACTCGAGCTCGCCCTCGGCATAGGTCGGACATTGCACCATCTCCTGCACCCATGCGGGACCCTCGAGCTCCTCTGCCGCACGCTCCAGCTGGCGCAGAAAACGACGACGGCGCGCGTACTCGATCACGATGCCGAGCATACCAAAGATAAAGGACACGCCGACCGCCACGACCACGATGGAAACGGGTGCGCCGGCGACCGTCAGCACAAAGCAGCTCAGCAGCACGCCGCACGTCCACACGGCGACGGGAAGCAGCGCATCTTTGAAGAATTTGGCAAACGACATAGCCGGCCCCTAGACCGAATAGCCCTGGCCGCGGTGCGTCGTCAAATACCCCTTGATGCCTATTTTTTCGAGCGTGGTGCGCAGGCGGTTGATGTTGACGGTGAGCGTATTGTCGTCCACGAAGGCGTCGGAGTCCCACAGGTCCTGCATGATGGCCGAGCGCGAAACGATCTTGCCCGCGCGGCTCAGAAGCAGCGAGAGGATACGCAGCTCGTTTTTGGTGAGCTCGGTACTGATGCCGGTTTGCATGTTGGTGACCATGGAGCGAGCGAGATCGAGCTCCAGGCCCTTGTGGACAAGTGTGCTGCGCTCGCCCGCCGCCGCGGTGCGACGCAGCAAGGCATTGATGCGCGCCACGAGCACGCGCGCGCTATAGGGCTTGGGAACAAAGTCGTCCGCGCCGAGCGTCATGGCCATGACCTCGTCGATCTCGGTCGTGCGCGACGTGAGGACGATGATGGGAACCTCGGATTCGCGGCGAACCTCGTGGCAGATGTGCTGGCCGTCTTTGACGGGAAGCGTCAGGTCGAGCAGCACCAGATCGGGCGCGGCGGCAAGGATATCGCGCGAGACATGCTCAAACGACTCACAGGCCTCGACCCCAAAACCGGCACGGGCAAGGATATCGGCAAGCTCGCGACGAATGGGCTCGTCGTCCTCAACGATATAGATCAGCGCCATGGATTCCGCTCCCCTCTTGGTTGTCTTGCCCCATTATGACCGCGGAGCCGCAGGTACGCGCCTCGCGTGTCACCAAGGTGACAGAACTGTTCGCGAGCGGGGATCAAATGATTATTAAATCCCCGTCCCAGAAAAATCATTTAGCGACGGGCGCGGAGCTTTTCGTAGCCGTCGGCAAAGAAAGCGACCGTGGCGGCGTCGGCCTCGGCGGCGTCCGTCTCGGTTGCGGGGACCACGCCGTGCTCGTCGCTCACCAGGAACAGCGCGCCCTTGAGCTGCGCGGGAATGTCTACGCGCGTGACCGGGATGCCCTTGGTCTGGGCCAACTGCTCGATGAGCGTCGCCGTGCCGCACAGGCACTCGTCCGCCGGCGCCACAAAGGCAAGCTCTCCGTCGTTGACGGCAGCGAGCAGCTCGGGCGCCACGCCGGTTTCGTCGGCCTCGGAGCGGGCCTCGGCGGAGCGGGCACGCAGCGCCTTGGCCGACGTATCGGCGAGCGGCTCATCCTCCCCCACCGTCATGGCGGCGTTGCCGTTAACGTCGATCACCAGCATGAGCACGCCGTCGTGCGCGGTGTAATCGCCCTCGGCAAGCGACCACTCAACGTGCTGCTTGGCCCAGCTGAGCATGTTGTGGGTGAGCGGCTCGCCCTGCACCAGGCGCTCGGACAGCGCGCGAATGTGGCGGTTAAGCATGGGTACCTTTTTGTTGGACATGCGCCAACGGCAGACAAGCGCGGGCTTGTCGAGCGTAAACTTCTCGACCGCTTCCTGATTGGCGCAAAAGTCCTCGTACGCACGCTGATCCTCGGCATTGCCAAACAGCTCGGCATCATCAATCTGGGGCATGGTCATACCTTTCGTGTTAGTCATTCCGTCCTCTTATACCAAAAAGACGGCCCTCCAAACGGAGCAGCCGTCTTTTGCGGAGATTATTTTGTCCCAAGGCGGAACTTAGTGGCGGAAGTGGCGAGCGCCCGTAAACACCATAGCAATATTGTGCTCATTGCAGGCCTGGATGCTCTCGTCGTCGCGCTTGGAGCCGCCGGGCTGGATGATGCAGGTCACGCCGTGCGCAGCAAGCACGTCGACGTTGTCGCGGAACGGGAAGAACGCGTCGCTTGCACAGGCAAAGCCGCCCTTCTCCACGCCCTCGCGCTCGCAGAAGTCCTCGGCGCGCTCGCAGGCAAGCAGCGCAGAGTCAACGCGGTTAGGCTGACCCGGGCCCATGCCAATGCCGGCCTTACCCTTGGAGACCAGGATGGCGTTGGACTTAACGCCCTTGCAGACCTTCCAGGCAAACTCGAGCTCGGCCATCTCGGCGTCGGTGGGCTTGCGGTCGGTGGGGAACGTAAAGGTCGCGGGATCCTCGGTCACATGGTCGACTTCCTGCACCAGCATGCCGCCGTCGATGGAGCGCAGCTCCACCTGGGCGCCGTGGTCCACGCCGCCGGTGGCCAGCACGCGCAGGTTGGGGCGCTTGGCCATGCGCTCGAGCGCCTCGGCAGTGTAGCTCGGGGCGATGATAACCTCGACGAACTGCTTGTTCTGATCGGCAAAGTGCTCGACCAGCTCATAGGGAACCTCGCGGTTGCAGGCGATGATGCCGCCAAAGGCACTCTTGGGATCGCAGGCGAAGGCGCGGTCGTAGGCAGCCGTGATGTCCTCGGCAACGGCAGAACCGCAGGGGTTCTGGTGCTTGAGGATCACGCAGGCCGGCTCGTCGAACTCGCGGACCAGGTTCCAAGCGGCATCGGCATCCAGATAGTTGTTGTAGCTGAGCGGCTTGCCCTGGATCTGCTCGGAGCCAACGAGCGGGAACTGCGAGCTCGCGGTGTTCTCGCAGCCCTCGACAAAGCGGTAGACCGTAGCCTTCTGCTGCGGGTTCTCGCCATAGCGCAGGTCGTCGACCTTCTCCAACGAAATCTCGAGCTTGGCAGAGGTGTCCGCCACATCGCTTGCCTGGGCGGCAAGCCAACGGGAGATAGCCGTGTCGTAGGCGGCGGTGGTCTGGTAGACCTTCACCTGCAGGCGACGACGGGTGGAAAGCGTGGTGCAGCCACCGGTCTCGTGCATCTCGGCCAGGACGGCATCATAGTCGGCCGGGTCGGAAATGACGGTAACGCTCGTGGCGTTCTTGGCAGCAGAGCGTAGCATGGAGGGACCGCCGATGTCAATGTGCTCGATGGCGTCCGCGAAGGTGACCTCGGGATTGGCGACGGTCTTCTCGAACTCGTACAGGTTGACGACGACTAGATCGATCAGCTTAATGCCGTGCTGAGCGGCCTCCTGCATGTGCTGCTCGGAATCGCGGCGGGCCAGCAGCGCGCCGTGAACCTTGGGGTGCAGGGTCTTGACGCGGCCGTCCATCATCTCGGGATAGCCCGTGAACTCCTCGATGGGGGTTACGGGAACGCCCGCGTCCTCGATGGCACGAGCCGTGCCGCCCGTAGAGATGATCTCGACGCCAAAGTCATCGACCAGCGTCCGTGCGAAATCGACGACGCCCGTCTTATCGGTAACCGAGATCAACGCGCGTGCGATCTTCACATCAGATCCCATGCAGTCCTCCTGTCTGGTACGCCGCCGTGCTCTGTGAGTCGGTGATACGTCGATCTGCAGCGCTCGCGCAGCGGCATTGAAAATACTGATTTAATGTAGCGCATCGAGCGCATCGATGCACCCCGCAACGGGCGCATGTGCAGAAAAAGTTTGCACGCGGAGGGGATGGGCACGGCACCGGGCACGGTGAGTTCATGGAACACAGGGGCACCATAATTAGATGCCAATGGCGTGGTAGAACTGTGCTCGATATGCATCCGCAATAGAAAGAGGCACCATGGTCTCGCGGGTTCTCTACCGACCGTTTGATACCGAAGATTTCGACGCCATCGCGCTGATCTTGCAGCAGCTTTGGCATAACAATTCGGATAACGAAGAGTACAACCGCCTTGAGGCCGCGTGCGATCTTGCCTATTGCCTTTCATCATCGACGTTTTCGCAGGTCGCCGTAATCGACGGCCAGGCGCGCGGCATTGCACTCGCACGTGCGGGGCAAAGCAGCGGCGCCACCGTTAAGGAACATTGGATGGATACCGAACGCGCATTGCTATCGCAGATGCGTGAGTTGGAGCCCGATGCCTGTGCCGAGTATCTCTCGTTTGTGCGCGCCACCATTCGGACCAACAACCGCCTGCTCGAGAGCAGCCCGCTGCCGCATGACAACGAGGTCACGCTGCTTGCCGTGGATCGCGATGTCCACGGCCTGGGCGTTGGCTCGGTTCTGCTCGATGCCGCGGTCTCGTACCTGTCCTCGCGCGGAGCGACGAGGGCGCACCTGTATACCGACTCCAACTGCTCGTGGAAGTTCTACGAGCTGCACGGCTTTAAGCGCACGGCCACGCACCGCGCCAACCGCGAAGAGCGCCGCCACGACATGCCACGCGAAAGCTTCCTCTACGAACTCGACCTAACAGCCTAGCCCAGGCAGCCACACCTGGTCATTTAAGTCTGTCCCCAATGAGTGGCCTAGGGGGTTTGTAGATAGCCGTGGTCAAAAAACATCAAATATGAGTACTGTTACCTTTTTAGTAGCAGCGATTTGGGGCATTTTTGATGCTTGTAGGCATGACGACCAGCTGCACGAGCTGACGTAGCTCCCCAAATGTTCAATAAAATGGGCTCCTAACGAGAAGCACTCTCATTAGGAGCCCATTATTATGTGCAAACATATGTGACCAACGCAGCAACAGTACTCATATTTGCCATTTTTTGTCCACCGCCCCTTGCGCGAAGGTCCGCAGCGGAAAGTATGGCCCGTTTCGATGCACAAAAATGGGATGGATCTTCCCTGGCAACCGCCCAGAAAGGTCCACCCCAAAGCAAGCGCTCGTTAGAACGTTCCG
>URYA01000078.1 GCA_900551975.1 uncultured Collinsella sp.
GGCCGCGCCGGCCGCGATGGCGATCCGGCCAGCTGTCACTTGCTGTGGAACGGTAACGATTTTCGTATGCGCCGCTTTTTGATCGACCGCGGCGATGCGGCCGACGAGGCGCTCGACGACGAGCAGCGCGCGTGGGCGCTTCAGAACCGTTATCGCCTGCTCAGCCAGATGGAGGGCTACTGCAATACCACTGGCTGTCTGCGCGAATACATGCTGCGCTACTTTGGCGATGAAGCCGCGGCCGAGCATGCTGCCGCGGCCGGTGCGGGCAGCACCGCCACGGACGAGGCCGAGGGCTGCGGCAACTGCAGCAATTGCCTCACGCAGTTCGAGGTCGAGGACGTCACCGATATGGCCCGCGCCGCCGTGCGTTATGTGGCCACGCGACCCATGCGCTTTGGCAAGTCACTGATCGCCGACGTGCTTCATGGCGGCAACACCGAGCGCATTCGCCAGATGCATTTGGACGAGGACCGCGGCTACGGTGAGCTGTCGAGCGAATCGGTCGGGCGCATCAAGGACATCATCGGCCAGCTGTGCGGTCGCGGTTATTTGGCCACCTCGCAGGGGCAGTACCCGGTCGTGGGACTGGGTCCGCGTGCCGGCGAGGTCGAGGACGAGGCGTTCGCCTTTACCGTTAAGCGTCGCGCGTCCAAGCGCAAGGCCTCTGCCCGCGCCCGCCGCGCCGTCGATCTGCTGCGCGAGGAGGCCGAGCTGGATCAGCGCCCGCGCGTTGGCGACGATGCCGAGCTGTTCGAGCGCCTACGCTCGCTGCGCAAGGAGATCTCGACCGAGCTGGAGATGGCGCCATACATGGTCTTCTCCGACAAGGCCCTGCGTGGCCTGTGCCGCTTGCGCCCTCAGACGCGCGACGAGCTTGTCCAGGTCAACGGCATCGGCGAGAAAAAGGCCGACGCCTTTGGCGAGCAGTTTATGGCGGCGATTGAAGAGTTTGAATCCGAACATGCGCGGGATGGAGCGTAACAATGGCATTCGACGATAAAACCGACCGCGCTGGCGTGTCCGCCGTGCCACTGTACCAGCAGGTTATGGACGACCTGAAGGGCGAGATCGCGCGCGGCGTGTACCCTGCTGGCTCGCGCATTCCTGCCGAGATGGAGCTCGCGAAGTCCTACGGCGTGGGGCGCATCACCGTGCGCCGTGCCATCGAGGAGCTGTCGCGCGCGGGGTATCTCAACCGCCAGCAGGGGAGGGGCACCTTTGTGTGCGCTCCCAAGCTCAAACGCAAGATTCGCCAGAAGGGTGACGTCCAGAGCTTTACTGAGGGTTGTGCTGCCAACGACATGGTGCCGGGTGCGCGTCTGGTGTCGCGCACGGTGGTCGCGGCGACGCACGAGGATGCGGCGTTCTTTGGCGTGGAGCCCGGCTGCGAGCTTATCGTGGTCGAGCGCGTGCGCACGGCTGACGGCATTCCCGTCATGCTCGAGAACAACGCCTTTGTGCTCGCCGACCATCCCTACCTGCAGACGCTGGCCGACGAGGACCTCACCGATAACTCAATCTTTGCGCTCGTTGCCGAGCATTCGGGTCGCGCGCCGCTCAAGTCCGACCCCTGCACCGTGGAGATTGCGCTTGCCGATACTCAGACGGCCCCGCTGCTGGAGGTGCCGGTCGGCGAGCCGCTCTTCTATATGGAGGCCTACTTTACCGACGCCGGCGGGCGCCCTCTACTGCTCGGCCGCCAAAAGATCGTGGGCTCGCGCTACGTCTTCGACATCTAACGTCCACAGATAGAACAACATAGAACAAATTTGCTGAGATGACTTCACGGGCGTTGTTACACGTGCTATAAATAGGACAACATAGAACGATAGCAGGTACGAGCTGTCGTCGTTCAAAGCCGCCCCACAAGGAGGAGCATCAGCATGAACGCACATGATCTGGTTCAGGAAATCATCGAGCGCAAGGGCAAGATCGAGAACGTCTTTTGGATCGCTTGCGGCGGTTCGATGATCGATCTCATGCCGGCCAACGAGCTGCTCAAGCGCGAGGCCACCACGTTTACCTCGACGGTCTACACGGCACGTGAGTTTTGCCTGATGGCTCCCAAGAGCCTTGGCGAGAAGTCGCTCGTTATTGCCTGCAGCCACAGCGGCAACACGCAAGAGGTCGTTGACGGCTGCGAGATGGCGCTGGCAGCCGGTGCCGAGGTCATTGCCCTCACCGACTGCGAGGGCTCCAAGATCGATAACGGCAAGTGGACCACCTGGGTCTATCCGTGGGGTGAGGGTGTGTCGCAGGCCGAGGTGCCGCAGGGCATCGGCGCTCTGATCGCCGCCGAGTTGCTCGACCAGCAGGAGGGCTACGAGGCGCTCGCCGACATGTACGCCGGCCTTAAGCAGATGGACGCGCTGCTGCCCGCCGCCCGCGAGAAGGTCAACGCCGAGCTGGGCGATCGCTTTGCCGAACTCTGCCAGCAGCACAAGTTCTTCTATATCCTGGGCTCCGGCCCCAACTTTAGCCAGACCTACGCCATGGCCATCTGCTCGCTCATGGAGATGCAGTGGCAGCACTGCTGCTACATTCACTCCGGTGAGTATTTCCACGGTCCTTTCGAGGCTACCGAGCCCGGCGTGTTCTACTTTGTGCAGCTCGGATCGGGCGAGTGCCGCCCCATGGAGGAGCGCGCGCTGGCGTTCCTCAACACGCACACCGATACGGTCATGGTGCTCGACGCGCTCGAGTACGGCGTGGGCGACGTGCCTGCCAGCGTGCGTTCGTACCTGGAACCGATCTTCTTCTACAACATGAGCTGCGAGCTGCGCGCCGTCCGCGGTAAGGTGTTCGACCACAGCCCCGAGGTTCGTCGCTACATGGGCATCGAGCAGTACTAGGTACCGGGAAAAGTATTCACTTTCGATTCGCAAGCGTGCCGTGTGAGTCAAAAAGCGGGCCGCGCCGGGGATTTCCGACGCAGCCCGCTTGGTATTGCGCTTAGATTCACGAGGTGTCGCGGCAACCGACGCTTACTTGGCGTCGTAAGCCTCGGCGTCCCACCAGTCGAGCTGGGCGATGTTGTTGCGGATGTGCTGGCAGCTCTTGTGGAAGCCCTCGAGCTCGTGCTCGGACAGGTCGAGCGTGTAGACCTCCTCGACGCCCTCGGCACCGATCACGCACGGCAGGGAGGTAAAGATACCCTCCTCGCCATACTGGCCGGTCATGAGCGTGGATGCCGAAAGCACGGCGTGCTCGTTGTGCAGCACGGCGGCGCAGACGCGTGCGGCGGAGTTGGCGACGGCGTACTCGGTGCACTGCTTGCCCTGGTAGGTTACGTAGCCGCCCTTGCGTGCGAGCTCCTCGATCTCCATGTGGTCGAAGGCATACTTGTCGGGGTTCTCGGCCTGGAGCTCGTTGAGGCTCTTGCCGGCGATGGTTGCGGCCTTAAAGGCGGCCAGCTGGCTAAAGCCGTGCTCGCCGATCATGTAGGCGTCGATGGACTTGGGGCTCACGCCGACCTTCTTGGAAATCTCGGTGCGCAGGCGGGCGGAGTCCAGGCCGCAGCCCGAGCCAATGATCTTCTTGGGATCGTAGCCGGTCAGGTGCCACAGCTCGGTGCACACGACGTCGCAGGGGTTGGAGATGCTCACGAAGATGCCGTCAAAGCCGGCGTCGACGATGTGCTTGGCAAAGGTGCGGGCGGCGTCGGTGGTAAAGAACAGCTCACCGTCGCGGTTGCCGGCGGCCAGCGCGACCTTGCCGGCGGCGTTGACGATGACGTCGCAGCAGGCAAGCTCCTCGTAGTGGTCGTAGCAGTTGACGATCTTGGTGTTGTACGGGACAAACGAAAGGGAGTCGCGCAGGTCCTGGACCTCGGACGTCACCTTGGCCTCGTTGATATCGCACAGGTACAGCTCATCGGCAATGCCCTGCATGAGCAGACTGTTGGCGACATGTGCTCCTACGTGGCCCTGGCCGACCACACCGATCTTACGCGTCTGGTACATATATGTATCCTTTCGGCCGAGTTTTTCGCGTCGAACCATTGTAGCGTCCTGCTGCCACTTTGCTAGGCTAAAGCGCCATAGATTTTTGGGCATGCCTTAATCTCTACTTTTGGAGTGATTTGGGCCGCTGACGGCATCGCCGGGCGATGTACTCGCGCGGGCGGGGCCGGTCGTTGTACCATAGCTGCAACTGACTCGTAAGGAGCATCCATGCCCATTCGCATCCCCGACGCCCTCCCTGCCGCCGCGCAGCTCGAGAGCGAGAACATCTTTGTCATGACCGAGTACCGCGCGCTGCACCAGGACATCCGTCCGCTGCGCGTGCTCATCCTCAACCTCATGCCCACCAAGATCGCCACCGAGACACAGATCATGCGCAAGCTCTCCAACACGCCGCTGCAGGTGGAGGTGGACCTGCTGCGCACCAAGACGCACGAGGCCACGCACGTAAGCGCCGGCCACCTGGAGACGTTCTACCGCACGTTCGACGACATCCGCGACATCCACTACGACGGCCTGATCATCACGGGCGCGCCCGTGGAGCAGATGCCGTTCGAGGAGGTCGACTACTGGCCCGAGCTCTGCCAGATCATGGATTGGTCTACCACGCACGTGCACTCCACACTGCACATTTGCTGGGGCGCGCAGGCGGGGCTCTACCATCATTACGGTATCCAGAAGTACGACCTGCCGGCAAAGGCGAGCGGCGTGTTCGAGCATTATCTGGTGAAGCCGCAAAGCCCGCTGGTCCGCGGCTTTGACGACCGTTTCTATGCCGTGCATTCGCGCAACACCGATGTGCGCCGCGAGGACGTGGAGGCCGAGCCGCAGCTTGAGGTTGTGGCCGTGTCTGACGAGGTTGGCCTGTACATCGTCAAGTCGACCGACAGCCGTCGCTTCTTTGTATTTGGCCACCCCGAGTACGATACCGACACGCTGCGCCTGGAGTACGAGCGCGACGTGAAGCGCGGGCTCAACCCGGAGGTGCCGGCGCATTACTTCCCGGGCGACGACCCCACCGCCGAGCCGCGCAACGTCTGGCGCAGCCAGGCTCAGCTGTTCTACACCAACTGGCTCAACTACTACGTCTACCAGACCACGCCCTACGACCTGGCCCGCGCCGGCGAGGAGCACTAGGCTGCGATGGTACTGCTGTAGCCGTGGCTGATATGGCGGCGATTAGGCGCTGATGATGTGGGGTAGCGGCAGGTCGTGGGCGTCGGTGGGAACGTGGTCGACACGCTGCTCGTCAAAGGCGATGCCGATGATTTGGCATGCGGGCGAGAGCATAGGCAGGTAGCGGTCGTAACAACCGCCGCCGTAGCCCAGGCGCGCGCCGGTTTGGTCGAAGGCCACGAGCGGCACGACGATCATGTCGAGAGCTTCGGCAGGCACGATGGGGAAGCGGTCGCTGTCGATGTCCGTGGCCGCGAAGGCCCGCGTGGGGTGGGCGATAAACGGAGCCGCGGACGCATCGTCGGCGGCAACTGCCCGCATGCACATGCGCTGGCCATAAGCTGCGGCATCAATTGCCGAGAGCATGCACGGATAGGCTACGCGCCAGCCGCGCACGGCGGCCGCAGCGGCAAACGCGGCAGGGTCTGCCTCGGAACCCATCGCGGCATAGATGGCAACGGTGCGCGGCGCCGCGGCATCCAAGCGGCCCAGCAGCTCAACCAGCCGCGCACAGATATCAGCAGACTTCGCCGCCTGCACATCCAAATCAAGAGCGTCACGTCGGGCAATCACCGCCCGTCGCAATTTAGCCTTGTCCATCCCAACCTCCTCTAGCAAACCTGCCAAACAGGGACAGGTTTATTTTGGCAGGGTTTATCTGGGGAAACGTCGAAGCCGCCACAAAGGTGTCCTTTGTGGCGGCTTCGACTCAACGTTGGCTTCACAACGCCGCAGCGATTGCTTCAGTCACAAACTTATTGAGCGATTCACCCTTCTTTGCCGCTGCCAGCGCTGCTCGCTTGTGGAGCTCAGAGCCCGTTCTTACGTTGAAAGAGCCCTTAAAAGCCCGCTCGGGTTCCTTGCCCTTCTCGGCGCAAAACTCAAGGTAATCGTCGACGGCGTCGTGGAAGCATTGCTCCACTTCTTTAGCCGTGGAGCCTTCAAATACGATTGCGTCCCTAATGCCGGCGACCATACCTGTTAGCACATGCTGTTCAGCATCGAACTCGACCGGGGCGAAATAACCCTTGTATGCCAAAACGTTACTCATGACTACCTCCGACATCTTGCAGAAAGCGAACGATGTTTCGAATGGTCCCCGCTGTCAATTCGTCAGATGGATGAGGTGCGTGCATTACGAACATCCTGCCATCTGATGGCCTGTAGAAGCGAACGCGCGATCCGGATGTCTTGCCTTTGCTGTCCATTTCAAAGCCATATGAAGCCATGACTTTTAAAAAATCCGCATAACGATACGTCGAAGGGCAGCTAAACAGTTGGGCGATGAGTTTATCGGATCGAGTCATCCCGCCTCACATTCTGCAACTATATTCTAGTTGCAATTTCAGTTCGATGCAAGCACCTCTACTATAGAACATGTGTGCGTATAGAACAAGTGTTCGAATTACCACGAAGGGCGCCTGTGAACTGCGCCCTTCGTGGTAGTTTTGCTTGCCGTGCCTTAGCCCAGCAGGTCGACTACGTTAAAGCCGGCGTTGCTCTTGGCGATGACTTCGCGGCTGCCAAAGACGCAGGTGGGCGACTCGGCTGCGATGCGCGTCACGTCGGCGCCGAGAGTGCGCAGCTCACCGGGCGTGGCGGCGAGCATCTGGGCGCGGCGCTCCTCGCGTGCATGCGGATCGAGTCCAGCCAGATAGGTCGTGTTGCGGCGCTTGGTGAGCGCGTACGGCTTCACCGGCGCATCCATGCCGCTCACGCAGCTCACGATAAAGCCCTCAAAGGCGGCCTCGTCGGGCTCAAAGCTGCCGAGCCATTCGCCTGCGCGCGCCACGCGCTCAATCGAGGGATCGATTGCCGGGTCGCGGTAGGTGTAGAACGCCGCCTGACGCTCGCCGGCCGCGCGGAATCCGCAGCCGTACGCACCACCCTTCACGCGGATCTCGTTCCACAGGTAGTCGTAGGAGAGTGCGTTGGCGGCAACCGCCCAGGCGCCTGTCACGTCGAGCCCCAAGCGACGCGGGTCGCACGCGCTTGCCGCAAAGCAGATGTCGCTGGGGATGACAAAAGCCTCGTGGCGGTCGCACGGCGTCGGCACCACGAGCGCGTCGCGGCCGGCACCGGCGCCGTCGCCAGCGTCCAGCCCCAGGTCGCCCGCGGCGGCCCAGTACGCGTTAAAGTCCTCATCGCTGCCGGTAAAGCTCGCCAGACAGCCATCGGACACAA
>URYA01000079.1 GCA_900551975.1 uncultured Collinsella sp.
TCATCGGCACGAGCGCCCAACAGCGTACGGCCACCCTCGGCGCCCCAAGCGTGCGCAAGGCCCTCGGCACTGATTGCGCCATTCAGCTCAATCTGACGCTCAACGGCAGCGCGGGCGTCCTCAATGTCACCGTCCTCGATAAAGTCGATGATGGACTCAATGCTCATAGGGGTATCGGCGCTATCTGCCGCACGCTCGGCCACGACGCGCTCGGCGCAGGCGGCACACTCCCCCGCCGACTTGCCGCATACCGGAATACCGTCGAGCGTATGGCACGTGACATTGGTGTGGTGATCGGTAATCTCGACGACCGCGGTATGGCCCCCGGCCGTGGCAGTCACCTTGATGTAGAGGTTGGGCACACCCTCGACAAGCGACACATCGCAGTAGCCGGCGTCAGCGAGGAGCTCGGCCACGCGAGCGCGGTCTTCATCGTTAACGCTCTCGAGAACCTCGAGCGCGCTCTTAGCGTCGCCGCCCACGGCACCCAGCACGGCCGCGGCCTCAATACCGTGCATACCACCCGAGTTGGGCACGGTCACGCTCTTGACGTTCTTGATGATGTTGCCCGAGCAGGCAACATCCATATGATCGGGTTCGCAACCGAGCGTCTGACTCGCCAGCGCCGCTGCATAGGCAACGGCAATGGGCTCGGTGCAGCCGAGTGCACAGACAAGTTCGCGGTTCAAAACATCGCAAAACGCGGCATCACGGATGGAATCGGTAGGCATAGGTATCTCCTGCTTGCATAACGGGCTGGGCTCTCAAAATAGTTAGCTCCTTTATTTGATAACAATGCATCAAAAACCGCAACCATGGTTCCGGCGGACGGCGCTCAAGCGCAAACTGACGACATTCATTCACGAAAAGCCAGTCTTGTTGCCTGCTAAAGCGTTTGACCAAAAAACGCTCGAGCGTTTACGCAAAAGTCGCGCTATCATGCAGTCGAACGCGGTAAACACCTTTAGCATTTGCGCCGCACAGACCAGAGAGGAACCATCCATGAAGATCGGTATCGGTAACGACCACGCCGCCGTCGAGCTCAAGAACATCATCTCCGAGCACCTGAAGGAGCGCGGCTGCGAGGTCGTGAACTTTGGCACCGACACCTCCGAGAGCTTTGACTACCCCATCGCCGGCTACAAGGTGGGTAAGGCCGTTGCCAACGGCGACGTCGACCTGGGCATCCTCATCTGTGGCACCGGTGTCGGGATTAGCCTGGCTGCCAACAAGGTCGAGGGCGTGCGCGCCGTCGTGTGCTCCGAGCCCTTCAGCGCCAAGCTCTCCCGCATGCACAACAACACCAACGTGCTCGCCTTTGGTGCCCGTGTCGTGGGCTCCGAGCTCGCTAAGATGATCGTCGACGAGTGGCTCGACGCCGAGTTTGAGGGCGGTCGTCACGAGCGTCGCGTTAACCTCCTCAACGAGATCGACCACACGCGCGGCCTCAAGGTCGTCGACGAGGCCTAAACTACTCAGTGCCACAAGCTAACAGCAGGGGCCCGCTCGGAACTCATATCCGAGCGGGCCCCTTCATAGGTTTTGGTATAAAAGAGCGCCGCGGATGGAATTCCGCGGCGCCCAAGCCACACGCTAACAGCTTTAAGGAGTCAAAGCTGGTTTAGCCAAAGAAGCGCTTGATCTCGATCTCGGCGTTCTCCAAGCAGTCGGAGCCGTGGATCACGTTGGCGTTGACATCGACGGCAAAGTCGCCGCGGATGGTACCAGGAGCAGCGTCAAGCGGATTAGTAGCGCCCATGAGGGTGCGCATCTTAGCAACAGCGGAGAGACCGGAAACGACCATCTTGACGACCGGACCGCTCGTCATAAAGTCACAGAGACCGCCAAAGAAGGGCTTGTCGGCCAGATGGGCGTAGTGCTCCTCGACGGTAGCGCGCTCGAGCGTGGTCATCTCCATGCGCTCGATGACAAGGCCGCTGCGCTCAATGCGAGCAACAATCTCGCCGATCTTGCGATCGCGCACGGCGTCGGGCTTAATCATGATGAAGGTCTTCTCGATAGCCATAAGGTAGCCTTTCAAGTAGGTTCGCGCGTGCCCAAGTCCCATTCCGGCACCCGCCTGGACTGCATCGTAACAGAGTTTTAGCTGCAGTTAAACAAAAAGCTGTTTATTGAAACGTTGCAATTTATTGAAGCGTTCCATATGTGTCACTTCTGTTTCGAAGCCCGATTAGAGTACCATCCGACTGCCCATCAACCGCATCGAGCAGAGCAGACGGTCGGTTGCCGCCCGCGAACGTACCCCCTTCACAACCTGCCCAAAGGTCCTACAGAACTTCTCGACAAGCCCCTCCCCCATAGCAACAAAATACGGACGCCCACATCAGCAGGCGCCCGTAAAACAAAAACGATTTATCAATAAATGGACAATACGGCTTCAGCCAAACCTCTACTTTGCTCCGTGACCCATCTCGACGACCTTGGTCAACGATCCAAATCCGCCTTTGTCGGCCTCAAGCTGTGCCTCGGCACGCTGCAGCTGCACGGCAACGGCGGCAGGGGCGGTACCGCCCTCGGTCGTGCGCGCGGCGACAATCGACGGGATGTCGAGCGCCTCGGTAATGTCGTGCTCAAAGAGCGGGCTTGCCTCCTGGAACACCTCAAACGGCAGGTCCTCAAGATTGCAGCCACGCTTCTCACACATCAGGACCAAATGGCCCACCACGGCGTGTGCCTCGCGGAACGGCAGGCCACGTTTGGCCAGGTAATCGGCAACATCGGTAGCGGCAAGGTGCCCCACGCCGCACTCGCGCGCCATGGCATCCTCGTTGACAGTCCAGGTCGAAATCATACCGGCCATAACGGACAGGCACTGCATGAGCGTATGGGCGGTATCGAGCGCGCCCTCCTTGTCCTCCTGCAAGTCCTTGTTATAAGCGAGCGGCAGGCCCTTCATGGTCACGAGCAGCTGCACCAGGTTGCCATAGACTCGGCCGCTCTTGCCGCGGATAAGCTCGGCAAAGTCGGGGTTCTTCTTCTGCGGCATGATGGACGAACCAGTGGAGTAAGAGTCGGAAAGCGTGATAAAGCCAAATTCGGAGCTCGACCACAGCACGATCTCCTCGGAAAGACGCGACAGGTGCATCGCCATGACGGAGCCGGCGTAATGCAGGTCGAGGAGGAAATCGCGGTCGGAAACCGCATCGAGCGAGTTGGGAATCACGCCCGCAAAGCCAAGTTCGGCAGCCGTCATCTGACGATCGAGCGGATAGCTCGTGCCGGCAAGCGCGGCAGCGCCCAGCGGACAGTTGTCGGCGGCATCAAAGGCTGCCTTCAGGCGTGTAAAGTCGCGCGCGAACATCCAGGAATACGCCAGCAGATGATGCGACAGTAGCACGGGCTGAGCGTGCTGCATGTGCGTATAGCCCGGCAGAA
This sequence comes from uncultured Collinsella sp., assembly GCA_900551975.1. GTDB lineage: Bacteria > Actinomycetota > Coriobacteriia > Coriobacteriales > Coriobacteriaceae > Collinsella. Next base: position 3,397 of record URYA01000079.1, read on the forward strand.
TCACCTTGTCGTACTTCTTAGCCGCATCCACCAGCACATGGCGCAGCTCAAGATTGGCCCCCATGAGCTCCTTGGCCAGCGCCTTGACGCCCAGACGTGTGTCGGTCGCCACCTGGTCGTTGCGCGAACGTCCGGTATGCAAGCGCTTGCCAGCCTCGCCGATGCGACGCGTCAGCTCGCTCTCGATGGACATATGGATGTCCTCGTCGTTGATGTCGAAGGTAAAGTTGCCGGCATCGATATCCTGTTCGATTCCGGTCAGACCCTCGGCAATCGCTTGCTCGTCCTCGGCGCTGATAATGCCCTGGGCCGCCAGCATCTTGGCATGTGCCTTAGATCCGGCGATGTCCTGCTTATAGAGATGTTTGTCGACCGGCAACGACGCGCCAAACTCCTGCGTGACCTCGGCCACGCCTGCCTCAAAACGACCGCCCCAAAGAGCCATGGAACCGTCCCCTTTCTCCAAATACCAAAACAAGCGCCCAAAGCAATGCGCCATATCGCTAAAGCGATTTTTCAACCGCTAGTTTTACACATTCCCCACCGCGTGCGGAGCCATGTAGCTAATTTGCAAAGAAGTGACGCGCCATGCACTTGGCGCCCAACGTCTCCCTCCGGATGTTGCCCTGCGAACCATCGATCCAGGCCTTCAGGCTCATAGGGACGTCCTCGACCCTTGCAGCATCGAACTCGGGCGCGAGGGCAAGTAAAGCATGCGCGATAGCATTGAACATAATGGATACTCCTCATATATATAGGCGCAGAGCCGCCAAATTGATAGAAGGAGCCCCGCCGGACAACCCCGGCGGGGCTCGGACTCAGCCGCAGTCGCGGCGTCATATATGCGGGCGGAACGTAGGGGCCACCGATGTTAAGAAGTGTCAGCAAGCATAACGAAAGGTAGGGACCCCGTGCGCCCGTTATGTATCACGCGGATGGGCCGCGCGGATACCAAGGGAAGGAGGCGCTAGGCCTGGGCGGCAGCAGAGCTGGGGCCCTGGACCTTTGCCCACGTCTTGAGCGACAGCGTATCGATCTCGATAAAGCCGGCGCTGGCCTTCTCGTCAAACGTGGTGTCGCGGTCGTAGGTAGCCAGACCGTAGTCGTAGAGGCTGAAGGGGCTCTTGCGGCCGACGACATGGCAGTTGCCCTTAAAGAACTTCAGGCGGACGGTGCCGGTCACGAACTTCTGGGTATCGGCCATAAAGGCATCGAGCGCATTCTTGAGAGGGCTGTACCACTGGCCGTTGTACACGGCGGTGGCCCAATCCTGCTCGAGCTTAATCTTGGTCTTGAGCAGATCGCCCTCGACGCAGATGTCCTCGAGCGCCTTGTGGGCGGTGATGAGCGTCAGGGCGCCGGGAACCTCGTAGCACTCGCGGCTCTTGAGGCCCACCAGACGATCCTCGACCAGATCGAGACGGCCAAAGCCGTTGTCGCCCGAAATCTTGTTGAGGGCGATGACGATCTCGGAGAGCTTCATCTTCTTGCCGTCGACGGCGACGGGCTTGCCGGCCTCAAACTCAATCTCGGTGTAGGTCGGGGTGTCCGGCGTGTCCTCGGGGTTCTTGGTCATAACCCAGGCGTCGTCGAGCGGCTCGTTCCAGGGATCCTCCAGGTGACCGCACTCAATGGCACGACCCCACAGGTTGTCGTCGATGGAATAGGGGTTGTCGTTGGCACCCTCGGGAACCGGCACGTTGTGGGCGTGGGCATAGGCGACCTCGTCGGGACGGCACTTCAGGTCCCACTCGCGAACCGGGGCGATAACTTTAAGCTCGGGGTCGAGGGCCTTGACGGCGGCCTCAAAACGGACCTGGTCGTTACCCTTGCCGGTGCAGCCGTGGGCGACGTAGGTCGCGCCAAACTCGTGGGCGACCTCAACAAGCTTCTTGGCAAGCAGCGGGCGAGACAGAGCGGAGAGCAGCGGGTACTTGTTCTCGTACATGGAGTTTGCCGCGATGGCTTTAGTCAGGAACTCATCGGAGAACTCGTCGCGCAGGTCGAGCACCTGGCAATCGAGAACGCCCAGGTCGAGCGCCTTCTGCTTCTTGGCATCCAGTCCGGTCTCCTCCTGGCCCACGTTGCCGCAGACACAAACGACGTCGAGATTCTTCTCGTCCTGGAGCCACTTGACACATACGGATGTATCAAGACCACCGGAATATGCGAGAACGACTTTTTCCTTGCTCATGGCTGTTTCCTTTCGCCCTTGGTAGCTAGTTAGAACATCGGTCAGTTGCAAGTCACCTTGAGGTCAAAAACCGTGCAATATCAGGTTATTCAGCAGAATGCATCACAGGCATGCCCTAGAAACATGCGGCTATGTCGTGCTTAAACCCAACGACCTCAAAATGACTCTGTTGAGGCAATTCGCCCCATGCGGACAGAGACGATTGTTATCGTCGTCGGGAAATTGCGCGCTGGCGTCGGATGGCATTGTCTGCAGTGGTGATGATCTTTACGAACTGCATCTGCCTCTCCTCTCACGTATCGCCGGGCGCAATTCAAATATCGCAAACGGTACCTTTTCCTCGGTAAACGGCTCTTTTGCCGTCTCCGTTTTCGATGTTCGCTATATTACGATAAAGTGCACGCTGCGCAAGCGACAAATTCAAATTTCTGAAAAGTTTTTTCATTAGTTTGTGAATTGCAGTGCAAATACGCACCATTCCTGCGAAAATACGCTCGACTACTAGTTGATGGTTATAACGTCTGAAACAATCTCGAAACGAAAGGCGCTTTTTATGCAAACTTACGAATCGGACGCCAACATCGGCAACATTAAGATTCTCGCCGTCGATATGGACAAGACGCTGCTGACCGACGAGCGTGTGCTGCCCCGGGGTCTTGATGAGCGCCTGGACAAGCTCGCCGACGCCGGCATCGTATTCTGCCCCGCCAGCGGACGTCCCGCCCCCAAGCTCGAGGAGATGTTCGAGGGCATCAAGAACCGCCTCGCCTTTTGTCCCGACAACGGAGCGTGCGTGATCTATCGCGGCAGCTATATCTATAAGAGCAATATTGACGTGGAGCTGTATCAGCAGGTCTTGAACCGTGCCTCGGAGGATCCTCGCGCTGTCCCCGTCCTGTGCTGCTTCGACGAGTTCTACGTGCTTGCCCGCGACCATCAATACCACGACGAGATCAGCGTCTACTACAACACAATCAACTACGTCGACAGCTTTGAGGGCATTGATTTCGAGTCCAACAAGATTTCGGTCTTCTTCCCCGGCTACGACGCCGAGCCCGCTTTCCGCGAGACCTATAGCCCTGAGTTCTCGGACAAGCTCTACGTCACCAACGCCGGGCGCGAGTGGATCGACTTTATGAACCTGGGCGTCGACAAGGGCGCCGGCGTCGCGCACCTGTGCGAGCACCTGGGCATCGATATTGCCGATGCTGCCGCCGTGGGCGACACCTACAACGACATCCCCATGCTGGAGCGCGTCGGGCACAGCTTTATCGTGGACAATGCCGAGGAGCACATGAACGCGCACGCCAAGTGGCGCATTCCGAGCAACAACGACGGGGGCGTACTGACGCTCATCGACGCCATCTTGGCGGCTCGTTAATCTATCCCGTCGCCATGCCCGGGGCCGACCGCTTGATTTTTGCTCGGTCAAGTCCTGGGCTCGCACGAAGAGCACATTTAGTGCTCTTCGGCTCGTGCGGAATCTACGAAAACCAAGCAGGCGGACACGCCTTAGGTATCGATTACTTCAGTCTGAATGGACTTTGCTGAGACTTTAAACAAACACACAGAATAACACAGGTAGTTGGGGTTATTGCGTATATATAAAATAGCCTCCGACCGCGGATGGTCGG
>URYA01000080.1 GCA_900551975.1 uncultured Collinsella sp.
ATTGGACAGGTTGCCGAGCGTGGAGCCACCCGCCATATCGCTCTTGTTGGCGAAGGCCTGCGTGGGCACGTCGGCGTCATCGCAGATGGCCTGGAACACCGCACGGCTAAAGGCGTCGGTGCAGTAGTGCTGGTTGGCGGCTTCCTTAATGACAATACCGCCGTTGAGCACCACCTGATTGCGAGCATCGCACTTCTCGGCATGGTTGGGGTGCACGGCATGCGCGTTGTCGCAGCTCACAAGCATCGAGGCGGCAAGGGCGCGATGGTACGACTCGTCGTCAAAGCCCAGTGATCCGTTAATGCGGCGCAGCGCGTCGGCCAAGAACGTCGACATGGCGCCCTGCTTGGTCTCGGAGCCAACCTCCTCGTTATCAAAGCAGCAAAAGACCGAAACATCGTGCGCGTTCTCAGCACCCAAAAATGCCTGCAGCGAGGTGTAGGCGCAGGCCAGGTCGTCGAGCTTGGGCGTCGAGATAAACTCGTCGGCCCAGCCCCAAATGCGCGCATCCTGGCGGTTGACCAGGAACAGATCGCGGCCCAGAATTTGCTCGGGCTCAACATCCAGCTCGTCGGCGATCAGGGCGTCAAAGTCGCCCTGCTTAAGGTCGCCAGCGCTGATGAGCGGGCACAGGTCAACGGCTCGGTTGGGAGCAAAGCTCTCGTTAACGCCACGGTTCATGTGGATGGCAAGGCTCGGGATGATGGCGACTTCGCGCTCGGTAGCGAGCAAACGACTCTCGATACGGTCGCCCTCGCGTACCAGCACGCGGCCCGCGAGTGCCAACGGACGGTCGAACCAGGTGTAGTCGATCATGCCGCCGTAGGCCTCGGTGTTCAGGCGCAGCGTCTCGCCCGCGCCGTCGAGCTCGGGCACGGCCTTAACCTTAAACGTCGGCGAGTCGCTGTGCGACGCCGTCAGCTGAAAATGATAGTCGCCGGCAACGCCGTCCTCGCCCCACGTCGCGGCCAGGTCCTCGCCCACCTTAAAGGCAACAACGCTCGAGGTGTTGCGCTGCGTGTAATAACGCCCGCCCGGCTCGATGTCCCACGCCGCATTCTCGGGCAGGTAGGTAAAGCCCGCCTCGTCGAGCTCGGCCATAATGGTCGCCGCCGTATGGAACATGCTGGGGCATGCCTCGATGAAGTCGATAAGGTCGTTGGCGGCCTCGATATCGTCGGCCGTCACGTGCACGCGCTCGGGCGTTTCCTGATCCGTCATGCTCTCCCCTTTCGCTGGGTTGATGGTCCCCTCCAGCATACCCCGCCACGCCAGCGCCGCGCCTTTCATTCCATGTTTAATCCCGCGCCGCTCACCAAGTTGAGCCATCATGCCCACGCTTCTTTTGCGACAATTACGCTAACAGAACGAGAGGAGCCGTCATGAAGCCACGTAACATTGCCATCGCCTGCGGTGTCGCGGGAGTCGCCGTCGGCCTTGCCGCTGCCACCGGTATCGTTTATCACAAGCAAATCAAGTCCGCCGCGTCGCTCAAACGCTTGACCGGCTACGCGGATGGCTATGACCTGTACGCAATCGACATCGCCTACGACTACGATCTTGATCGCATCATCGCCGCTGGCGTGCGCGACGACCAGGCCTACATCGATGCCGTGGTGGCGCAGGTGCTGCCCGGTGTGCCGGTACATGTCCAGGCGCCCCAGTTTGCCTGCAGCGCTTTTGTCGCCGTAGATGCCGAAGGCCGCGTGCGCACCGGTCGCAATTACGACTTTAAGGACGACACCTCGGCGCTGCTGGTGCGCAATCACCCACGCAACGGCTATGCCTCCATCGGGTTTGCTGCCCTTAACAACCTGGGCGATAACACTCCGTTTGACTCCGTCGGCGGACGCGCCGCCGCACTCATGGGCCCGTTTGCCCAGCTCGACGGTGTTAACGAATGCGGCGTGTCCATTGCCGTACTCACTCTGGATTCCAAGCCCTGTGACCAGGACACGCAACGCCCCGTCATCAATACCTCGCTCGCCATCCGTCTGGTGCTCGACCGTGCCGCCACCACGCAAGAAGCTGTCGACCTGCTTTCCGCCTACGACATGCACGCCATGGCAGGACGCGATTACCACTTCTTTATCAACGACGCCGCCGGTGACGCGCGCGTAGTAGAGTGGGATCCGCGCGATCCGAACCGTGCTTTCAAAGCGACTCCTGTACGCCAGGTTACGAACTTCTACGCTTGCTATGGCGACGAAGTGCTGCCCAACCAAAAGAATGACGAGCTGGGCCATGGTAAAGAGCGCGCCGTCGCAATCGCCGATGTCCTTGACGCCCACGCCGGTGCCCAGGACGAGGCAGTCGCTTGGAAGGCCCTTCGCGCCGCAGCCCAAGAGCCCAATCCGGAAGACATCACCAGCAATACGCAATGGTCGGTCATCTTTGACAATACCGAGCCCGCTGCCGCCATCACTCTGCGCCGCCACTGGGGCGACGTCGACGCCTTTGCGCTGTAAGGAGCCAGGCCCGTCGACCTTACGTTCCCTGACGTTGCTTACATTTCCATACGCTTGAGCTAACACGTTTTACCCCCGCATCAACAGTGTGCGGAGGTAAACTTATGCGCATGTTATAACTTGCCCGGAAGGATTCATCATGCTCAGGATCGGTCTTCTTACCAGTGGCGGCGACTGCCAAGCGCTCAACGCCACCATGCGCGGCATCGTCAAAACGCTTATGACCAATAGCGAAGAACCTATCGAGATCTATGGTTTTGAGGACGGCTACCAGGGCCTTATCTACAGCAGGTTCCGCGTCATGACGCCCGCCGATTTTAGCGGTATCCTCACCCGCGGCGGCACTATTCTGGGCACGAGCCGCACGCCGTTCAAGCGCCTGGATACCCCCGAAGCCGATGGTGTCGAGAAGGTGCCGGCGATGGTCCACACCTATCATAAGCTGCAGCTCGACTGCCTGTTTATGCTGGGCGGTAACGGCTCCACCAAGACCGCCAACCGCCTGCGCGAAGAGGGCCTCAACGTTATCGCCCTGCCCAAGACCATCGATAACGACACATGGGGCACCGAGCTGACGTTTGGCTTTACGAGCGCCATCGACGTCGCCACCAAGTGCATCGACGACATCCACACCACCGCTTCGAGCCACGGCCGCGTGTTCGTTATCGAGATCATGGGCCACAAGGTTGGCTGGATCCCGCTGTATGCCGGCGTCGCGGGCGGCGCGGATGTCATCTTGATTCCCGAGATCCCCTACGACATGGATAACGTCATCAAGACCATCGAGCATCGCATGGAGACCGGCAGCCGCTTTACCATCGTGGCCGTCGCCGAGGGCGCTATCTCCAAGGAGGACGCGGCGCTGTCCAAGAAGGAGTACAAGAAAAAGCTCGCCGAGCGCACGAGCCCTTCGATCGTGTACGACATCGCCAAGGAGATTGAGGCCAAGACCGGTCGCGAGACCCGCGTCGCCATCCCCGGCCACACGCAGCGCGGCGGCCAGCCCGATGCCCAGGACCGTATCTTTGCGACCCAGTGTGGCGTCGAGGCGGCACTGGGATGCCTGCGCGGCGAGTTTGGCTACATGATTGCCCTGCGTGACGGCAAGATGTGCCACATGCCGCTCGAGGAGGTCGCCGGCAAGCTCAAGTATGTCGATCCCCAGAGCGATCTGGTACGCGAGGCCAAGGCGCTGGGCATCAGCTTCGGCGACGAATAGCCTCGGCCGAAACTGCTCTCATCGGAGGCCCCAGGGCTTACCTCCCAAATCGTCCTCGGACATGTCAGGATCCCGCCGTGCGCTTCGCGCGGCGGGATCCTTCCGTCCTGCGGAAAGATTTGGGAGGTAAGCCCTGGGGCCTCCAGCGGTAACCGGGGAGGCCGAGGCTATCCGTCTTCTTGCTGCGGGTGCCTGGTCTGAAATTCAGTTGCGGTGAAATGGTTCCTGCTTAGCCCGCAAATGGCTGAATCTAGGAACTATTCCACCGCAACTTACTGAGTGGGGGCTCTTAGCTGCTACCCTGAAATGGCTGGTCGTTAGGGGTTGCTACCGGTAGTTGCGGTAGGGTTGGGGCAGATTCTAACTAGAAATGGTGGTCGCCACCGGTTGTTCTCGGCATACTCGGCTCATTCGATTACGATCACCACATGAAAGGAACTGTTATGGATCTTGCGATGGCGCAGCGGCTCGTTGATCGCCGCAAAGCCGCCGGGCTTTCTCAGGAGGCGCTTGCCGCCCAGCTGGGCGTGAGTCGTCAGGCTGTCAGTAAATGGGAGCGCAGCGAATCCTCGCCCGATACCGATAACCTTATTGCGCTCGCCGCGCTGTATGGCGTGTCGCTGGATGAGCTGCTGTATGGGGAGGCGATGGATAGCACTGATGACTCGCAAGCTGATGATGAGGCACAGAACAGCAACGCCGGCACCAAAACTTCAGATGAGACCGGAGAGGCTGAGGCTTCTACTGAGCACGCTGGTTACAGCGATAAGCCACTTGTCGATATTTCCCTCGCGCGAGGCATCCACGTTATTGATCCCAACAAAGGCGAAGAGGTCCATGTTGGCTGGAGTGGCATCCATGTGGCTAACGAGCGCAAGGGTGAAGAGGTCCATGTGGGGCCAGGCGGATTGCATATCGATACGCTTGAGGACGATGGGCATAGCGTGCATACCAATGACGACGGCACCGTCACCATCGACGGCGAGACGTTTTCCAGCTGGAAGGAAGCACACGACAAGCTCGACCATCATGGCAAGCATTTCCACACCAAGGTCGGACGTGCATGGAACAAATTCCCCTTCCCCGCGCTCGTCGCCCTCGCCTACCTGGTGCTCGGCATTGCCTACGGCACATGGGCTGCAGGACTCTTCCTCATCTTTTTGATTCCCGTTTACTACGCGATTGGTGACTTTATCGATCGGCGCCACCTGTCTAAGCTGATCGAGGTCATCTACCCGGCAGCCGCCATCGCTTGGTTCCTCTACATATGGCTCTGTTTGGGACAGCCCCATCCTGCATGGATCATCCTCATCACGATTCCCATCGTAAAGGCGCTCATGCGCTGGTGTCGCAAACAATGGAAGTGCCGCAAACAGGCCTAAACCGCCCCAACCAGCCGGCGCCACTCATCCGACACCGCTCGCCCCTTCCAAGTTGCGGTGAAATAGGGACTGTTTTGAAGCTCCAAAGCGCCCAACAGTCCGTATATCACCGCAACTTACAAACAACTGGGTCAGATCCGGCACGGAGATTAGCATTGAGCTGACCGCACACCAAGAAAAGGACCCATTTACTACGTTTAACTCGAGAGGGCCGACCATACCCGCCTTTTCCGAAAATTGACAAGCCCTCTACCTGCGGTTTTATTTTTCGTTTTCCCGGCATGGTTGAGGGTATCCAATTAAACGTAGTAGATAGGCCCATTTTGCGGCATACGACCCATTCAAGCCCAATCTCGAAGGCTAAAGAGAGCCTCTCATCCACGCCTGTGAGCGAAAACCAAATAGAATGAAAGGCAAATGGAAAAGCCCGTTTAACGAGCGGAGGACATATGCGCGACGTAGCCGAAAGCGACTGGAAGCTGTTTAAGAAAATGCTTCCTCAATGGCAAGAACGTTATATGGAAAAGCTCATCGGCCAGTACGTTGAGATACTGAACGGCGACAGCGAAGCGTCCAGTAGATTTTGGGCACTAGAAGAGCGCCTCAATAGAGACAAGCTGTCCTCAGGCGTAATTGCAAACGACATTCGCCGCAGCACAATGCACCGCGAGATAGCCAATTTGCTTATCGACAGCGTGATCACCCTTGACGACCTTGACGGTTTTACCGAGGACATTAAGAGCTATGCGCAACACTGGATTGGCCAGTAAGAGCACTGAACGACAGACATCCCCAGCAAAACGGGTCAAACGCCGGGCCACCTAATGGTTGTCCGGCGTTTGACCAGATAAAACCTGCCAAAATAAACCTGTCCCTTTTTGGCAGGTTACTCGGCGCTTTTGAGGGCGCCGACCATGTCGATCTTGTTGAGGGTACGATTGGTGGCGAGGTTGACGATAAACGTAAAGCCAAAGGAAAGCACCACGGCAAGCACGTAGCTTAGCGGCTCGACCTCGACGTCAAAGTACAGCGACGGCATCTGCAAAATGTAGGTAAAGCTCTCGGCCAGCAAGCCGCCCAGCGGCACGCCCAACGCGGCGCCAATCGCCGTGAGGATCAACGTCTCCTTGTTGACGTAGTGGTGCACCTCGCCACGGCGGAAGCCCAGCACCTTGATGGTCGCCAGCTCGCGTTCGCGCTCGGAGATATTCGTGTTGGACAGCGTAAACACCACCACAAACGACAGGCATGCCGCCATAAAGGTCACGAGCACCACGACCGAATTGATGATCGCAAAGTTCGCCTCGTAGTTCTGCCAATGTTCGGCCGTGCTCGAGATGGTGAGCCAACCGTCGCTCTTAAGCTTCTTGCTAAACGCAATCTGGTCGGCCGACGAGCCCTTAAGCAGCACAAAGATACCGTTGAGGCGTGCGCTTCGACCGAACACGCGCTCATAGGTGCCCTGCGTCATGTAAAGCGTGTTGCCCAGATAGTTGAGCGAGATGTCGCTAACCTTGACCTTAGCAACATTGAGCGACGAATCCTGGACGTGCGCCGTATCGCCCGGCTGAATCCCCAGTACCAGCTGTGAACTCTTGCTCAGATACACGTCTCCGTCACGCAAAGACAGCGGCTCTTTGGACTCATCCTCAAGGCGAACGTAGTCGTCCAGATCGTTCGTGCGGTCATCGGGCACCACGATCAGCTGCACGGTCTCGCTCTTGCCGCCGAATGTAAAGGTAACGTTGTCGGTCATAATCGGCAGCGTCGAAGTCACGGTCACGTTGGAATCATTGGCCGCGCCGCGCTCATCCAATGCCGCGCACGTCTGTGAAAAATCGTCGGGGTTAGCAACCGCCAGCAAGTCATAGCGCGTGATATGCCCGTACTGTTTGGGCGAAAGCGCCACCGACGTGTCGCGGATGCCCATACCGCAGATCACGAGCGCCGTACAGCCGGCAATACCGAAGATGGTCATAAAGGCACGCTTTTTGTAGCGGAACAGGTTACGCGCCGCCACCTTGTTTAAGAAGCCCATGCGGCGCCAGATAAAGCCGATGCGCTCGAGCAAGATGCGCGAGCCAGCGCGCGGGGCCTTGGGACGCATAAGCGAGGCCGGGGTCTCGGCCATCTCGTGGCGGCAGGCGATAAT
>URYA01000081.1 GCA_900551975.1 uncultured Collinsella sp.
GACGAGCCGCTGATCAACGTAAAGGCGTTTGATTTGATTCTGCCGGATACCCTGCCGGAGGACCCGTATTATGTTGCCGTGCTGACCAACCGGATGGAGCACCCCGCGGATGTGATCGATTTTTCCAACCAGAAGGTCGTGACCAACGCCGCACGGGAAATTTTGATGATCTCCCGCAGCCCCATTCCCTACCCCAAAGGCACGCTGGATTTTGAATACGAGAAGGTGACCGGCATCCAGCTGTACTCCCGCCGGGCGCTGGCGTTCTACCACGAAACACCGAAGTCCATTCTGGAAAAAGCCGAAGAGAACGATATGATGCGCTTTGTGGAAAACGGCCACAAGGTACATGCCATCGTCAGCCCATACAAGACTGTGAGCGTTGACACCCCCAAGGACCTTGCCCTTGTGAGCGAAATCCTGAAAGGAAAAGAATAAATGCCCGATATTAAACTGTTGGACTGCACCCTGCGTGACGGCGGCTATGTGAACAGCTGGAACTGGGGCTTTGCTGCAGCCAAAGATATTATCGCCTCGCTGACCCGTGCCGGGACTGACATTGTGGAAGTGGGCTTTCTGCGCAATGTGGATGGCTACAACCCCGATGTGACCGTCTGCAACACCATTGAAGAGCTGAACAGACTGCTGCCTGCCCACACCGGCAGCACCATGTACAGCGGCATGGCCATGCGCTCCAATTATGATATTGCCAAGCTGTCCCCTTATGAGGGGCACGGCATTGAGATGCTGCGCATTACCGCCCACGATTACGATATCCGCGAAGGTATGGATTTTGCCCGCGAAGTCAAGGCCCGCGGGTACAAGCTGTCCATCAACCCCATCAACATTATGGGCTATGCCGACAAAGACTTGCTGTGGATTTTAGACCAGGTAAACGAGATTCACCCGTACCAGTTCTCCATTGTGGATACCTTCGGCAGCATGCGGCGGCGTGACTTAGAGCGCATCGTCAGCCTGGTGGACCACAACCTGGCCCCGGATATCCGCGTGGGGCTGCACCTGCATGAGAACATGGCGCTCTCTTTCTGCCTGGCGCAGGAATTTCTGGACAAGCACCTGGGCCGCGATACCACTGTGGACGGCAGCCTGATGGGCATGGGGCGCATTCCCGGCAACCTGCCCATTGAGCTGATTGCCGACTATATGAACGAGACCCTTGGCTGCCATTATGACATTGACGAGATGATGGACGCCATCCAAGACCATATCGCCCCGCTGAAAGGCGAGACAGCCTGGGGTTACACCCCGGCTTACTTCCTGAGCGCACGGTACAACCTGCACCGCGATTACGCCGAGCATTATCTGGACAAAGGCGATTTGACCAACCGGGACATCAACCATATTCTGGCCGGTTTTGACCGCAGCAAGGCCACCGCATACGATAAAGACTATGCCGACCGCCTGTACCGCGAATACCAGAACCGCGCCATTGACGACACCGCCGCGTTGGATACCCTGCGCACCGCGTTTGGCGGCAAGACCGTGGTTTTTGTACACCCATGCGGTGGCAACGCCCACAACGGGAAGCAGCGCGTAAATCCACGCATGGTGCTCGCGATAGTCGGTCGCGATATTCAGCGAGGCCAAAAACGCCCAGGCGGCAACGCCCATGGCGAGCGAGACAATGACGACGAGCGCGAGCAACTTGGCGCTCGCGAGTAGGTTGCGGGCGTTACGGCGCGTGTCGGCAGCCAAGAGATGCTCGGAGCGGGTGAGCTGATGCCTGCCTGCCGTGATGACGTCGTTCAGGGAGAAAAAACCGCCTTCGTCGAGCGGCTGGGAATGATCCTGCGCTTCGTTTGCGCTTTCGGGTTTGTCGTTATGAGCCATACGTTCCTCTTTTAGGTTGCAACGCAAGCATTATAAAACGCGGTAAACGCGACGAGCCGGTGGGCTGGTTTCCATTCTGTTTCGCGGCCTGCAACCGACAGGTGTATTTGCGGGTGCAGGCCGAGTCGCGGTCGTGCGTCGGGGGATTATACTGAGACAAGCATAAAGAATCGGCGTTCCTGTTGTTCGCCGTGGCATTAAGAGGTGCATATGTCAGAGAAACTCATTCCGCTGGAGGACGCGCAGTCGATTGTCCTGTCGCACGTTGTTCCGACCGATCTCGTTGAGATTCCCGTGTGGCAGGCCGCCGGTCTTCCCTTGGCCGGGGACGCGGTGGCCGATATCGACATCTCGCCGTTTGCCAACAGTGCTATGGACGGATATGCCGTGCGCTCGGCGGACTTGGCGCAGGCGTCTGGCGAGGCGCCGGTGACGCTCGACGTTATCGGGCACGAGGCTGCGGGACATGTGTTTGAGGGCGTAATCGGCGCGGGCGAGACGGTCCGCATCATGACGGGCGCGCCGGTACCCGAAGGTGCCGATGCCGTGGTGAAATACGAGATCGTCGATGTGCTCGACGGTGACGGCAATGAGGGCTCGCGTGTGAGGTTCTCGGCGCCTGCCAAGGTAGGGGAGAACGTTCGCTCTGCCGCCGAGGAGGCCCATGCCGGCGATGTTGTGATGCACGCCGGCGAGGTCGTGGCTCCGGCGGGTGCGGGTCTGCTGGCAAGCGCCGGATACGCGAGCGTGAAGGTGCACGCTGCCCCGCGTGTAGGCATCATCTCACTGGGCACGGAACTGGTCGCACCGAGCAACGTGCCGGCGCGCGGGCAGATTCGCGACTCCAATTCGTCGGCGCTGATGGCCGAAGCGCTCGATGCCGGTGCCGAGCCCGTGTTCTACGGCATCGCGCCCGACGATGAGCAGGTGATTGCCGAGCTGGTGCATCGCGCCGTGCGGGAGTGCGATTTTGTCATTACGAGCGGTGGCGCCTCGGCGGGCGATTACGACTACGTGACGGCGCTGGTCCAGCGCGAGGGCGAGGTGCTGTTTGACCGCATCTCGATGCGTCCGGGCAAGGCCATCACGTTTGGCTTGCTCGGGGGTAAGCCCTACCTGGGGCTTTCAGGCAATCCGGCCGCGGCGTATGTGGGCTTTGAGATGCTTGCCCGTCCGGCGATCCGCAAGATGCGCGGCTTTGCCGAGGGCGTGCGTCCCGTGCAGCAGGCGACGCTCACGCACGGCGTGAAGAAGCGCCAGGACCGACGGTTCTTCGATCGCGCCACGGTTTTGCGCGACCCCGAGACCGGTGAGCTGTTGGTGACCGAGGCCAAGACGCAGAATTCGGCGCTGCTCGGCACGATGCAGCGGGCCAATTGCCTGCTGCGTATTGACGAAGGACCGTGCGAGCTCAAGGCGGGCGACGTCGTGGATGTCGTGCGTGTCGACCTGCCCGAGGGAACGGTGCTGTAGGAGGAAGACTATGGAGCTGAAGATATCGATCGTGACGTGTTCGGACACGCGCGATCTTGCCCAGGACGAGGCTGGAGCCGCACTCGAGGAACTTATCGAGGCGCAGGGCTGGACGGTCGCCTCGCATGTGGTCGTGCGCGACGACGTCAGCGAGATTGGTGATGCCATTGTGGAAGCCGCCGATGAGTGCCACGCCAATGTCGTGCTCACCTGCGGCGGCACGGGGCTTTCGATGCGCCCTGTGACGCCCGAAGCGACGCGTGCCGTCTGCGACCGCGATGTGCCGGGTATTGCAGAGGCAATCCGTGCGTACTCCATGACCAAGACGCGCCGCGCTATGCTCTCGCGCGCCGTGTGCATGCAGCGTGGGTATACGCTTGTCGTAAACTTTCCCGGTTCTACGAAGGCCGCCCGCGAAAGCTGGGAGGCCATAGCGGACCAGTTGGAGCATGCGGCTCAGATGACAGCGGGCGGCGGACATACCAACTAAGCGGTTTACCTGCGGCGGGGCGACCTCATCGGTCGCTCCGCTATTGTTTTCCGCCGAATCGACGCCGAGGTGCATGGTAACTTGAAACTATATTCTCTGGCGAGAATAAATTCTCACTATCATTATTCGCGCGAAAGTATAATCTAGTAACAGAATAAAGCCCGCGGCGGGGTGCCCGGGTGTACCGTTCGAAAGGGTTGAACATGTTCGATATGGTTTCTCGCCGCGGATTCGTCTCGCTTTCTGCTGTCGCCGCTGCCGGCCTTGGCCTTGCTGGCTGCTCGGGCAACAAGACGTCCGAGCCGGCCCGATCCGATGTCGGTTCTGCTAAGGCATCTTCCAAGAAGGCTGTCGAGCTGCAGGTTTTTGCCGCCAACTCACTCGAGAAGGCTCTGCCCGAGGTCCAGGAGCTTTACACCGAGCAGACCGGCACCACGTTTGCCGACACGCAGTTTAAGGCGTCTGGCGACCTCGTCGAGCAGATGCGCGCCGGTGCCGCCGTCGACGTGCTCATCACCGCTTCCAAGGGCACCATGGATGACGCTGAGATCGCCGAACTCGTCGACGCCGACACGCGTGAGGACATGTTCGTCAACGACCTCGTGATCATTCGCGCCGAGGGCTCCGATACCAAGGTCGAGGCCATCGCGGACGTCGCCAACCTGGACGGCAAGATCGCCATTGGCGACGCCAAGACCGTCCCCGCCGGCAAGTACGCCAACCAGGCGCTGGCTTCCGTGGGCCTCTACACCGGCACCGAGGGCGACGACGGCGAGTATGCTCCCGAGATCGCCGACAAGGTGGCCCTGGCCGACAAGGTCGGCACCGCTGCTTCTTACGTCTCTACAGGCGACTGCGTGGCAGGTTTTGTCTACAGCTCCGATATCTTCCGCTACGACGGCATCGAGGAGGCCTTCGTGTGCCCCGAGGACTCGCACAAGCCCATCGTGTATCCCGGCGCTGTCGCCGATAGCTCCGAGCATGCCGACGAGGCCAAGGCGTTTATCGACTTTTGCCTGACCAACAAGAAAGCCCAGAAGATTTGGGCCAAGTACGGCTTTGAGCTTTCCGAGTAGTGCGAAAGGGCACTGTATAACGATATTCTTGAGGGCGGGCGTTCTTGCGATCGCCTGTCCTTTTTGATTGAACCGGCGTGCCTGCGCGCCGTTGCCCTGTGTTTGAGGAGTCGCCCGTGTCAAGGAAAACGATTCGCCTGCTCGCCGCGCTGGCAGCGGTTCTCTTTGCGTTTACCTCGCTGCCTGGGGCTGCCTGTGCCGAGGCTCTCTTTACCACCGCCGATGGGTGCCAGGCGACCGAGGACTCCGCGCTTATCGATGGCGTCGAGTTTGGCCTCAACGCGTTTGAGCGCAATGCCAAGGGCACGACACGCTCGTTTGCAGGTCAGCCCGAGGGCTATCGATTTCCCATCTACAAAAAGACGACGCTTGTGACGGTGACGACGCCTTCGAACATCGTGGTGTGGGTTGATGCACACGCCGCTAAGGACGCGGGGCTCGACATTACAAACGCCTCTGACCAAAAGGCGCTTAAGAAGATGCTCACGGGGCTCGATAAGTCTCACTCCATGGGCGGAGCGCTGCTGGAGGACTCCAGGCTTGAGTGGGTGTTTACCTCGGACAACGAACTTGTGCAGGGCGATTATCGCTATCAGTTTAAGGTGAAGGGCGAAGACGGCGATTGCTGCACGGTGGTGAATGCCGCCGAGGCCGCGAACGCCGAGCTTGATCTGGGTGGCGGAGCCCTGTGGAGCGACAACGCCGCCTTAGTGCCGTATGCGAGCGTCTCGACGACGGAGCCACCTTCGCTGGCGGAGTGCGCCCAGACGTTTTTTGGCGGCATCGACTACCGTCCGTTTTGGGTTTCTATCAAAACGAGCGGCCTTGCCCTGCTGATCTCCTTTGCGCTGGGCCTGTTCGCCGCGTGGAAGACTATGGGTACCTCGAGTCGCATCAAGGGCCTGCTCGACTCGGTCTTTACCATCCCTATGGTGCTGCCGCCCACGGTCTGCGGCTTTCTGCTCCTTATGCTGTTTGGCCGCTCGACCGGGGTGGGGCAGTGGCTCATCGCGCACGGCATCTCGATCGTCTTTACCTGGCCCGCGGCGGTGATCTCTGCCGTGGTGGTGTCGTTCCCGCTCGTCTATCGTACGGCACTCGGAGCCTTCGAGAGCCTCGACACGCAGATGCTCGATGCGGCGCGCACGCTGGGCTGGTCCGAGCATCGCATCTTTACCAAGCTTATGATGCCCCTTGGTTGGTCCTCAATCGCAGCGGGCACGGTGCTCGCCTTCGCTCGCGCGATGGGCGAGTTTGGCTGCACCCTGTTCTTTGCGGGCAACTACGCCGGTATTACGCAGACCATTCCCATCGCCATCTACTTTGAGTGGATGGGCGGCAACACGACCGTGGCCCTCTTTTGGGTCGTCGTCGTGATCGTGTTTAGTTTCCTGGTCATCCTATTCATCAACATGTACACGGCGCATTCGCAAAAGTATCGCGAGCGTGGTCTCTCCCGTGCGAAGCGCAAACAGGCCAAAGAACTCGCCGGACAGGGCGATTCGCTCGACCCGGCGGGTGGCGATGCCCTGCGTATCGATCGCGAGGCGCTGGCCGAGCTTATGCGCGATGACACGGCCGCAAAGGGAGGTCGATAAGCCATGTCGCTCGTTTTGGATATTAAGAAACGTTATCCCGGGTTTGTGCTCGATATGCAGCTTGAGGCCGGCGAGGAGCGCGTGGCGCTGCTGGGCGCCTCAGGTTGCGGCAAGAGCTGCACCTTGCGCTGCATTGCCGGTGTGGAGACGCCCGACGAGGGCAAGATCGTCGTCAACGGCGTGACCTTTTTTGACTCTGCGGCGGGCATCAACCTGTCGCCCCAGGAGCGAAAATGCGCCCTGTTGTTCCAAAACTATCAGCTGTTTCCCAACATGACGGTGGCCGATAACGTATGCGCCGGTGTAAAGGATGCGGGCGACGCCGCCGCGCGCAAAAAGCTCGCCGAGCGCTATCTGGGCATTTTCGGTCTGGCCGATTTTGCCGACCGATATCCCGCGCGCCTCTCGGGCGGTCAGCAGCAACGCGTGGCGCTTGCCCGTATGGTGGCGGCGCATCCGGGCATCTTTATGTTTGACGAGCCCATGAGCGCGCTCGATTCCTATCTTAAGAGCGCCCTCGAACAGAACATGCTCGACCTATTCGATGTCTGCAACCGTACCGTGCTCTACGTGAGTCACGACATCGACGAAGCGTGCCGCCTGTGCCAACGCATCTGTGTGATGCACAACGGGCATGTTGAGGAGATCGGCTCCAT
>URYA01000082.1 GCA_900551975.1 uncultured Collinsella sp.
TCTTCACGCCGTTGACATCGATCACGCTGTCGTCGGGGTGGAACTTGCGGTTGGCGCGCTTGAACGGCTCGGAGACGCGCTGCACGCGCTCGACGACATCCATGGACTCGAGCAGGAACGGGTCGATCTTGGTCGTATCGCCCACCAGGCCGATGATCGTCTCGTTCTCGCCGCGCGAGACATCGGTCTTCAGGCCCTTTTTCTCAATCCAGCTGACGATATGGCTGACGGCCTCGTCGCTGGCGCTCTGCTTTAAAATAGCAATCATGGTGTGCCTCTCACCTCGATGGATAACCCTTGCAAAAACGGCCCGCATCGCGAGCCGTGTATATATGGTGCATGAGAGTTTATACTATCTGACTCGCTTTTGCCTTCTAAAGTGGGCCGTTGCGCCGCGTCTTCCTCGGAATTGCATAGCTTTTTCTTTTATTTTGATAGCCCGTGGTTCACTTGGGTATAATGCCAAACGTTGGCCCTATTAGCTCAGGGGATTAGAGCGTCTGCCTCCGGAGCAGAAGGCCGTTGGTTCGAATCCAACATGGGGCACCATCGAACGTAAGACCGTCCGAACCTCGCATGGTCCGGGCGGGTTTTCTTATACCGACGCGACGTGATGGGACGTGGTATGGCAGCAACGGATATCGAGCGCGGACTTTCGACCGCCGAGGTCGAGGAGCGCATCGCCGCCGGTAAGATCAACCGCAACATGGAGCTCAAGACCAAGTCGGTCAAAGAGCTCATCATCGAGAACCTCTGCACGCTGTTCAATTTGATCAACGTGATCTTGGCGTTCCTGGTTATTTTGACCGGTTCGTTTAAGAATCTGACGTTCCTGTTCGTGGTGTTCCTCAATACCGCTATTGGCGTCATTCAGTCCATGCGTTCCAAGAAGATGGTCGATAGGCTCACGCTGCTGACTTCCAAGAAGGCCATCGCGGTGCGCGACGGCGCCGAGGTGGAGCTCGACCTGGACCAGATTGTGCTCGACGACATCATCCGCCTGGGGCGCGGCGACCAGATTCCCGCTGACGCCGTGGTGGTTTCGGGCGAGGCGCTCGTGAACGAGAGCCTGCTGACGGGCGAGAGCGACCTTATTAAGAAGCAGCCTGGTTCTGAGCTCATGAGCGGCAGCTTTATCGACTCGGGCCTGCTGCGCGCCCGCGTGATTCATGTCGGCGCCGACAACTACGTGGCTAAAATTAATAACGAGGCGAAGTACGTCAAAAAGGTCAATTCCGAGATCATGAACGCGCTTAACGCCATCGTGCGCTTTGCGAGCATCATCATGATCCCGCTCGGTTTGGCGTTGTTTGCCTCGAGTGTGAGCGAGCTGTGGGATGCCGCGGGAACCCCGGGCGATAGCGCGCTTTCGTGGTGCTTCTCCGAGCTGTTGGCTGGTCATGTGCCTTCGTCGGCGCTGCTGTCCACGGTGGGCGCCCTGCTGGGCATGATCCCGCAAGGCCTGGTGCTTCTGACCTCGTCGGTGCTCGCCATCGCCACGGTGCGCCTGGCCCGCCGCAAGGTGCTGGCGCAGCAGCTCTACTGCATCGAGACGCTCGCGCGCGTCGACGTGCTGTGCCTGGACAAGACGGGCACCATTACCTCGGGTCGTATGGAGGTCGAGGGCACTTACCCGCTGCCGGTTGAGGGCGTGAGCCTAGGCGCCGGCTCGGACGCGGCGGCTGTTCCCGTCGATACCACGGTGCTCGATTTTGCGCTGGCTAACGTCGCGCGTGCGACTTCGGCCGATGCCAACGAGACCTGCCAGGCGCTGCTCAACTATTACGCCGATCGTCCGGTCGAGGTGTCCGAGCCGCTGTCGGTCATTCCATTCTCGTCGTCTAAAAAATGGAGCGGCGCTTCTTTTGCGCAGGGCTCCTATGTGATGGGCGCCGCGCAGTTTGTGCTTTCGGAGCGTGTGTTTTCGCAGGTCGAGAACCGTGTCGCCGAGCTTGCCGATACCTGCCGCGTGCTCGTGGTGGCGCGCGTGGACGGCTTTACGCCCGATGGCGATATGGTGGGCGAGGCCGAGCCCGTGGGCTTTGTAACCATCCGAGACGAGATTCGTCCCTCGGCGGCCGAGACCATCGGCTACTTTAACGAGCAGGGCGTGACCCTCAACGTGATCAGTGGCGACGACCCGCGTACGGTGTCGTCGATCGCGCGCGTGGTGGGCGTGCCGGGGGCGGACGCTTATGTGGACGCCACGACGCTCGATACGCCGGCCAAGCTCGATGCCGCAGTGGACCGCTACCATGTCTTTGGTCGTGTGACCCCGCAGCAGAAGCGCGAGCTCGTGCAGGCGCTCAAGCGCCGCGAGCACACCGTGGCCATGACGGGCGACGGCGTCAACG
Organism: uncultured Collinsella sp.; assembly: GCA_900551975.1. GTDB lineage: Bacteria > Actinomycetota > Coriobacteriia > Coriobacteriales > Coriobacteriaceae > Collinsella. Next base: position 2,355 of record URYA01000082.1, read on the forward strand.
ACGTGCTGGCGCTTAAGGAGGCCGACTGCTCCGTGGCCATGGCAGCCGGCTCCGATGCCGCGCGTAACGTGGCCGAGATCGTACTTGTCGACAACGACTTTGCCTCGATGCCCGCCGTGGTGGCCGAGGGCCGTCGCTCCATCAACAACCTGCAGCGTTCGGCCTCGCTGTTCCTGACCAAGACGCTGTTCTCGATGGGCCTGGCGGCGCTGTGCATCGCGCTGCCGCCGTACCCCTTCGAGCCCATCCAGATGACGCTCATTAACTTCTTCTGCATCGGCGCGCCGGGCTTTGTGTTGGGCCTGGAGCCCAACAATGCTCGCGTGAAGGGTGCGTTTTTGACCAACGTACTCAAGCGTGCACTGCCGGCGTCGATTGCAGTCATTTTGGCTGCGGCGCTCGATATCTTTGTGGCGCGCGTGTTTGGCTTTAGCCAGCTCACGCTGTCTACGATGTGCCTGCTTACGTCGTGCGCGGCGAGCGTCAGCCTGATCTGGCGCATCTCACAGCCTCTCACGCCCTTGCGTGTGGTGCTCTTTGTGTTTGTAGTCGCCGGCATCTTGGTGGGCGTTATCGGATTCCCGGAGCTGCTGTCCATTGCCAACCTGTCGATGGGCCAGATGGTTATCTTGGCTGTCATCGTGGTCTTTACCTGCTCGGTGTTCTTTAAGCTCGCCACGATGATGGATTCGCTCAAGCCGCGTCGTCGTCATGCCGCAACTGGTTTTGGCCGCGGCGTGCGCGTCCGCCTGGGTCGCGGTGGCGGCAAGGTGAGCTCGACGGGTTCGACGGCCGAGCGTTTTGCCAAGCGCTTCGCCGCCGACATGGCGCAGCGCCGCGAAGATCGCACCGTTCGTGAGGCCGAGGCCCGCGCGCTCGAGGGCGTGACCCAGGCCCAGCCCAAGAAAAAGAGGAGTGCCGGAGCCAAGCGCTCTCGCGTGACCAAGTCCGCCCAAGGCATCAAAGTCTCGATGCCAAGCAAAAAGAAGAAGTAACTACGCGCCCTGGCGATGTTGAATTGGTGCCTTGCTCCTGTGGGGCCGTGGCGATGTTATGCTCTAACCTCGATTGTTTGAATTGCTTCGAAAAGAGGATGCCGTGATCTGCCCGCATTGCCTTAAGACTATCGAGGACGGCGCCTCGTTCTGCCCCTACTGCAACGCCTATGTGGGTCCGGGCGATGGTCCCGAGCACACCGAGTTCGTGTTCTGTGAGGGCTGCGGTGCCCGTCTTTCTCCGCATGATCGTACATGCCCCAAATGCGGACGCCCCGCTCCGGGTATCCTCTCCGAGGACGCGGCCGCATCCGACCTGGCAGCGGGCCGCACGGCGGGCTTTCCGCGCCTAACGCAAGAGCAGATCGATACCGAGGTGCCGCATGCGCCGACCTCTGCCGCTGCGGTGCTTTCGGACGCCGCTGACCCCAATGAGACCTGCGTGCTGCCGGCTTTCGATAAGGATTTCGGTATCCCCAAGGTCGATATTCCCACGCCCGTTTCCCTGCATGACGAAGCCCAAAAACCCAAGCGCAAGGTGCATCCCGACGAGGACGCCTATCACAAGCACAAGCGTCATATCCCCAAGCCGCTCATTATCATCGCGGTCCTTGCCGTCGTTTGCGGCGGTGCCTATTGGTTCGTGACGACCGATCCCATGGGTGTCATGCCTGGCTTCTACGACCAGTTTGGCCAAGCTGCACAAACCACCTTCCCCACGCGCCAAAAGGGCGAGGCGACTGAGGACGATACCAAGCAGGACGATTCTGCCGAGGTGGTCCAGGAAGAAACCGTGCTCACCGATGATCAGCTCTATACCAGGCTCGACGGTCTGTATCAGACCATCGTGTCCTACGGTGACGAGGACCAGATCGGTGAGGTCATCGATTCCTTTAACAACGGCTATCTCCGAACGCCGCTGTCCACCCGTCAGGAGCTGTCGCAGAGTGCCTACGCCCTGCGCGACCAGATCAAAAAGACGCAAGATGAGCTCAACAACCTTAAGTATCAGGACGATACGGTCTATGCGGATGACATCGCCCACTTAAAGCAGCTTGCCGAGTGGATGTATGAGCGCGTCGACGTGATCTGCCAGAGCTGGGATATCTCGCTGGCCATTCCCGATGGCGAGTCGATGAGTTCCCACCAAAGCGAGATCCTGGCGCCCATCGCGCAGAGCGGCAACAGCGCGCTCAACCAGTACGACGCCAACGTGGGTTCCTGGAAGCCGCAGCAGCGTTCCTAAAATTAGTTCGCCATAGTCGGCATAACCTACGTGCGCAATTGATGTAAGCGCATGCTTATTGCTACAATTCGTACAAATATGCTTTAAACGCACGAGGAAGGAACCACATGTTTGGTTTTAAGAAAGAGCTCTACACGCCCGAGTATCAGCTTTCCGGCGACGAGTGCGCCGTTATCGAGACGTCGAAGGGTACTATCAAGGTCAAGTTTGACGGCGAGGGCGCTCCCATTCACGTCGCGAACTTCTGCGAGCTTTCCACGATGGGTTTCTATGATGGCCTTAAGTTCCATCGCTATGTGCCCGGTTTTGTCATCCAGGGCGGCGACCCCAATACCCGCGACATGTCCGGCGCCGACGTTGCTGCCGGTCTTGAGGGCCCCGACGGCATGCCCGGTACCGGTGGCCCCGGCTACTGCATCAAGGGTGAGTTTGCCACCAATCCGCGCAACAGCCATGTCGATGGTGCCCTTGCCATGGCACGCTCCATGGACCCCGATTCCGCGGGTTCGCAGTTCTACTTCTGCTTGGGTGCCCAGCATAACCTCGATTCCGGTTACACCGTCTTTGGTACCACGGTCGAGGGTCTCGATGTGATTTCGCAGCTGCGTGCCGGCGACGAGATCGTCCATGTCGAGATCGTTCACGAGTAAAGGGGACTTCCTTGAATAGCCAGCTGATCCAACAGGGCCGCGCCGCTTACCGCGCGGGTGATTTTTCCGCTGCAGCCCAGATGCTTGGGGCGGCAAAGACTCCCGATGAGATTATGGGCGAGGCCGATCACCTTCGTGGCAACGCCTTGATGCACCTGGGCATGTATGCCGAGGCCGCCGAGGCCTATGCCGCCGCCCTCAACGACGGCACCTATGGCAAGCGCGGCGCGCTGCTCACCAACCGCGGCAAGGCTCTCGCCGCCGTGGGCGACTACACGACGGCCGCTCAGGCGTTCTCTGCTGCTACGCAGGATGCATCCTATGCCACGCCGTTCAAGGCCTATCTGGGCCTGGGTAACGCGTTGTTCCAGTCGGGCGACTATGCCAACGCGGGTACTGCTTTCCGTCAGGCTGCCATCGACGGCGCCAATCCGGCTCCTGCCGCCGCACTTGGCGAGCTTGGACGTTGCTTCATTAAGCTCGGCCGTCCGGCGGATGCCGTGGAGACCTACCGCACGGCTATCGACTTTGCCGGTCCCCGTGACGACACGCGTGCGCTCAACGCTGGCATGGGTCAGGCGCTTTCTGCTGCCGGCCGTCCCTCCGACGCACTCGACGCCTTTAACGCCGCTACTGCCGATGGCATCTACCAGCTCACCTCCGAGCAGGCCGATGAGCTTGCCCGCGTGCACGATTCGCTTGCCGCGCTGTCTGCCCAGACGGCTATGGCCACGGCGCCCGCGATGGACGCTCCTGCCGTCGATCCGCTCGATCCTACGGGCGCGACCGGTCAGTTTATGCCCGATCCCTCGGACACCGGTTTCTTTACGCTGTCCGAGTCTGAGATGGTCCAGCAGGACCGTCAGGATCGTAAGCAGGCCAAGGTCCGTCGTCGCCATCGCCACACGGGTCTCAAAGTCTTCATCGTGCTGCTTCTGCTCATTTTGATCGCCGCGGGCGGTCTGGGCTTTGCCTACACGCGCGGCTTTGGCTTCCCGTCTCAGGAATCTGTGGTTACCGATCTGTTCCAGGCTGCCGGCGACGGCGACACCGCAAAGGCCGAGTCTTGCCTGGCCTCGAGCCTGTCCGAGGACGCCAAGTCGATGATCATCTCCTCGATTCCGCAGGGCGCCACCGTGTCCGTCGAGGGCATGGATCAGTCCATGACCGAGACGACCGCCAAGGTTAAGGCTTCGCTGTCCAAGGGCGGCGAGCAGGAGTACACCGTCAAATTCGTGCGCTCCGATAACCATATCGGCTGGGCCGTTTCCTCGCTCGATATGGATTTCTCGGCTGCTGACAACCAGTAGTGACCTTATGGGATTTAGTTTTGCCCGGCGCTTCACCGCAAGTGAGGTGCCGGGCTTGCGCTAGTATGATGAGCTAGTAGTTTTCCAGCAATCATCCAACACATCAGGAGTTGCGTTGTTTTCTTTGATGGATATGTTCTTCGGTAGCTATGCGGGCGATCTTGCCATCGACCTCGGCACCGCAAATACGCTTGTCTCCGTGCGCGGCAAGGGCATCGTCATCCGCGAGCCCTCCGTCGTCGCCATCGACAAGAACGACGAGCGCATCCTGGCGGTCGGTATCGAGGCAAAGCGCATGCTTGGCCGTACGCCCGGCAACATCGTGGCCGTTCGTCCCCTTAAGGACGGCGTCATCGCCGACTTCGATGTTACCGAGGCCATGCTTCGCTACTTTATCGACAAGGCTTCCGAGAAGCGCTATCCGTGGACCCCGCGTCCGCGCGTTGTCGTCTGCGTTCCCTCCGGCGTCACGTCGGTCGAGAAGCGTGCCGTCTTTGAGGCCACGATCCAGGCCGGTGCCCGCCAGGCCTACCTGATCGAGGAGCCCATGGCTGCTGCTATCGGCGCCGACCTGCCCGTC
>URYA01000083.1 GCA_900551975.1 uncultured Collinsella sp.
GGCCTCGGCAGAAGGCTCGGTGAACGGGAAGTAGTGGGCGCGGAAGCGCGTCTTGCGCTCGGGCCCGAAGATCTGCTTGCACACGTAGTCGAGCGTGCCCTTCAGGTCGCCGAAGGTGATGCCGCGATCCACCACGAGCCCCTCGATCTGGTGGAACTGCGGCAGATGCGACGGGTCGGCCACATCGCGGCGGTACACCTTGCCCGGGGCGATCATGTAGATGGGCAGGTCCCAGTCCTCCATGACATGCACCTGCACGCCGGAGGTCTGGGTGCGCAGCAGCACGTCGGACTCGCCGTGGGCATGAGCCTCGGGGTGCGCGACGCTGCCGGGGTTGTTGTCGACCACGTAGAAGGTATCGCGGGCCGAACGGCTCGGGTGATCCATGGGGGCGTTGAGCGCGGTGAAGTTGTAGTAGGAGGTGTCGACCATGGGGCCGGACTCGACGGTGTAGCCGATGCCGCAGAAGATGTCCTCGGCCTCCTCGATGATCTGCTTGATCAGGTGCTGGTGGCCGATCTGCGGACGGATGCCCGGCAGCGTGATGTCGACGGCATCGTGCTCGAGTGCGTGCTTGAGGGCGGCGGCCTTCATCTCGGTGGTGCGCTCGTCGAGCATGCCCTCGATCAGCTGGCGCATCTCGTTGGCGCGCTTGCCCATCACGGGACGATCCTCGGGGGCGAGCTTGCCCATCATGCGCATCAGGCCGGTGATGCGGCCCTTGCGACCGAGCAGCTCAACGCGTGCAGCCTCGAGCTTGGCGGCGTCGTCGGCGCCTGCAACGAGCTCCTTGGCCTCTTCCTCGAGTTTGACCAGATCATCAATCAGACTCATGTCTTCCCTTTCGTCTCTCGCGTATCCGCGCTCCGGGGCGGCTGACGCCGCCCGATGCTGCGGATGCGCGGCCCGGTTCGGTAACAAAAAACCGTCCTCGGGCATGTGCATTGCCCAAGGACGGTTGAATTCCGCGGTACCACCTTGTTTGACCCGGCGGATGTCTGGCCCGCCGCGCCCACTCTGTGCCTCTTGTCGCGAGGCTCACGGCTTCCCTACTGAGGCTTTGCTGCCACTGGCCGCGCGCCCGTTGAGGTCGCTGCTCGGGAGTGAACGCTTGGCCCTTGTCACCGCAGGAAGGCTTGCAGCCCATGACCTTCCCTCTCTTGCCGGCGACGCGGCGGGCAAAACCCTCTCCGTCAACGCATTGGGCTATAGGATAACACATTCTACGTGTGCATCGCCGCGTTCCGTTTTGTTCGCGCTGGGTACAAGGCAGGTAGCTGTGCAAACTGGCCGTGCACCCGTCTGCGGCGCTCGGCCTGCGAGATTAAGGATACGGTATGGGAAAGAAACTCGATAAGAAGGCCAAGGCCGCCGTGGCAAAGGCTGCCAAGGGCGTCAAGGTTGCTAAAGCCGACAAGGCCGTCAAAAAATTCCGCAAACTCGAGGGCAAGCTGTGGACTCGCGAGTACCTGCTCAAGATTGCCGAGTTCGATGGAGCGACGATTGCTCCTGCCAACGGTGCTGCCGCCCGTGCCGACGCCATGGGCACGCTTGCCGGCGAGCATCACAAGCTACTGACCAGCGAGAAGTCCGTTGAGCTCGTACGCTCGTTAGCGCGCGAGACGGTTGCAGGCGGACATGTAGACGACCCGCAGCTGCTCGACGAGATCCGTGTGCTCGGTCGCGACCAGCGCGAGGCAAGCGTCATCCCCACCGAGGAGGCCGAGGCCTGGACTAGGCTCACCTGCGAGGCCGATGCCGTATGGCACAAGGCCAAGACGGCCAATGACTGGGCGAGCTTTGAGCCCTATGTGGATAGAATCGTCGCCCAGCTTAAGCATCAGGCCGAGCTCATGGACCCCAAGCGCGACCCATACGACGTTTGGCTCGACCAGTACGAGCGCGGCCTTTCTGCCGAGAGCTTCGACGCGTTTTGCGACGAGGTCAAGGCCACGGTCGTGCCGCTCGTGCACGCCATCGGTGAGCGCGGCCAGCAGCCCGCTGCCGACTTTTTGCACGCCCATGTGCCCGAGGCTGCCCAGCGCGCCATGAGCTTTGACCTTATGAAGCTCGTCGGCCTGGACCTGGACGACACCACGCTCGCCTTTACCGAACATCCGTTTAGCGAGGGTTTCTCGGTGGGCGATGCGCGCGTCGCCACGCACATCTACGAGGACGACTGCATCTCCAACGTCTACAGCATCATCCACGAGGCCGGTCACGCCATGTACGAGCTGGGCGTGAACCCCGCTTACGCGCGCACGTGTCTGGAGGGCGGCACCTCCATGGGCATTCACGAGAGCCAGAGCCGCTTCTTTGAGAACACCGTTGGCCGCAGCCGTGCTTTTATGGGCCCGCTGCTCGAGATACTGCGCCGTCACGCGCCCGAGGTCTACGGCAACGTGGACGAGGACACGCTCTACCACGCCGTGAACATCGCTCAGCCGTCGCTGATCCGTACCGAGGCCGACGAGCTCACCTACCCGCTGCATATTATGGTGCGCTACGAGATTGAGCGCATGCTGTTTGCCGGCGAGGCCACAGCCAAGGACATCCCCGCGCTTTGGAATCGCTTTATGGGCGAGTACCTTGGCATTCCGGTTCCCGACGACACGCGTGGCTGCCTGCAGGATACGCACTGGAGCGGCGGCTCGTTTGGCTACTTCCCCACCTATGCGCTGGGCAGCGCCTACGACGCCATGTTCGTGCCGGCCATGTGCCGCGACGGCGTCGACCTTACCAGCGCCTGTGCGAGCGGCGATTTGGCGCCTGTCCGCGCCTGGCTCGGCGAGCACATTTGGCAGTGGGGCCGCGCCAAGGACGCGCCGGAGCTCATCAAGGGCGCGTGCGGCATGGCGTTCGATGCCCGCTACTACTGCAGCTACCTGCAGGACAAGTTCACCACGCTCTACGAGCTGTAAGGCATAACCGACACGCCAACGCAAAGGGGACGCCGCGGAACCAATCCGCAGCGTCCCCTTTCCACCTAGTCGTTTAAGAACGTCCCCAATGACTACCTTACAGAGCTTCCAGCGCGGCGGCGATGCGCTTCATGGCGGCATCGGCGGATGCTTGGTCGGGCGCCTCGGCCAGCACGCGGATAACCGACTCGGTTCCGCTCTTGCGCACGAGCACGCGGCCCTCGCCTGCCAGCGCAGCCTCGGCCTCGGCGATGGCGTTCTGCACGCCCATGTTCTCGAGCGCGGCGTCCTTGTCCGCCACGCGCACGGCCACCTGCGCCTGCGGCAGCAGCTTGCACGGAGCCGTGAGCTGCGAGAGTGTCTCGCGCTCGGCACGAATCACTTCCATCACGCGCAGCGAGGTCATAATGCCGTCGCCTGTACGCTCGATATCGCCAAAGATCGTATGGCCCGTCTGCTCGCCACCCAGGCTGTAGCCGCCCTCGCGCATCTTGGCATACACATGACGGTCGCCCACGCCGCTGGTCACGGCGCTCAGACCGGCAAGCTCCAACGACTTGATCAGGCCAAAGTTGCTGGCGATCGTCGGCACCACGGTACCGCCCGAAAGGCGACCGTGCTTGTTCAGATACACGCCGCACACGTACAGGATCTGGTCGCCGTCTACCACGCGACCGCGCTCGTCCACGGCCAGGCAGCGGTCGGCATCGCCGTCGTAGGCAAAGCCCACATCCAGGCCCTGCTCCACCACGTGGCGCTGCAGGCGCTCCATATGCGTGGAGCCGCAGTCGACATTGATGTTAAAGCCGTCGGGCGCGGCATTGATCACGCGCACATCGGCGCCCAGTGCGTCGAACACCGGCTTGGCCACCGAGGATGCCGAGCCGTTGGCGCAGTCGATACCGATCTTGACGCCCTGCAGCGAAAAGTTCGCACTTGCAATGAGCGAAGCAATGTAGCGGTTGCGGCCCTGCATGTAGTCCACCGTGGCGCCGATATGGTTGCCCGTTGCCAGCGGCACCTCGCTCTTGCCATCGATGTAGTCCTCAATGAGCTCCAGCACGTCCTCGTCCATCTTAAAGCCGTCGCTGTTGACAAGCTTAATGCCGTTATCGCAAAACGGGTTGTGGCTCGCGCTGATCATGATGCCGCAATCGAAGCAGCCTTCCACGGTCTGATGCGCTACGCCCGGCGTGGGGATCACGTGCAGCATATAGGCGTCCGCACCGCTCGCGACCAGGCCGCTCACCAGCGCCGCCTCGAACATGTAGCTCGAACGACGCGTGTCCTTGCCCACGATAACGCGCGCCTTAGCACTGCGGTTGGCACCGTAATACCAGCCCACAAAACGGCCAATCTTATAAGCGTGCTCTACCGTCAGCCCAACGTTGGCCTCACCGCGAAAGCCGTCGGTGCCAAAGTACTTCATGCGCTCTCCTTACAAAATAGGGGCGAACAGATTGCCTGTCCGCCCCAAAATGGTACTCGATTATCTGCGCTACCAGAAAAACCCTACGCCGACGCGCTGTCGCGAGCCGCCTGGCATGTAGGAGTCTGACGCAGCGTAAGCGGCTTGTCCCCCGCCTCGGCCGACGTGGTCAGCGTATACGTGATCGTCGTCGTCTCGCCAGCATGCAGGTCAACGGTGCCCGAATAGAAGGGGATTCCATGCCACGTAGCGGCACCAAGACCAAACTGGGTGCCCTCAACCGTAAGGTCACTGATGTTGCCGCCCGTCGGGGCAAACAACGAGACATTCAGACGCTCGTCGTCACGCGCGGCATCGGGTGCGCTCGCCGCAACGTAGTCGGGCAGCTTGCCAGCCTCCTCCTGCGTCATGATGTTCGTCAGGGTAACGGTGATGCGATAGGAACACGTGCCGTCGCCATTCTTCACGCCCTGACCAATCTGAGTGTCGGCGTTCAGATACCAGTCGAGCTTGGAGAAGCTCAGGTTGTTAAAGTAAACGCCGGCAACGGGATCGGCACTCGGATCATCCGGATCGGGCAGCGAAGCGTCAATGCCCGTCTCTTTGATGGCATTCTGCTCATCATCGTTTCTCATCCAAGCGATCAGGCGGCCCTCTTCGGCACCGCGCTCAACGGCGCTGACAAGCTTCGTAACATCGACATCGCCGATACCGCCAAGGATCTTGTCGAAGGCAGCGCTGGCGACGGATGCAAAGATGCCGTCAGACTCCTCGACCGGATAGTTCCAGTACACATCGTGCATGAGGACCTTTGCGGCGTTGGTGCCGTCGACAACCGTTCCGTCGGGCAGTGACACGTTACCGACCAGGCCCAGCAGATACTGCAGGAACACCGGGTCGATACCGATGACGCCATCAACGTCCTGTCCATACTGGGACTTCCACAGCGCGGCGACACGCTGCGAGTTGCGGGGCCAATCAGGCGAATAGGTATTGCCCGAGTTGTACAGGTTACTGTGGTTGCCGAACAGCGCTTCATCCTCTTCGTCGACGCTCTCGACTGCCTCATCCTCGCTGAGTCCAATGCGGGGAACAAACTCGCCAATCGACATCTGGCCGTCAGTGACCGAAATCAGGCCCTGCGAACCGCCAAAGCCGCCGCAAGCACGAATCTCGACGTTGTTCATGGCGTACATAAGGTAGTTGCGCGTCTGGCCGTTGGCGCCGAGCATCTGGGGAAGGACGGGGGCGACCTTCTCCGCCGCGTCAACCGCGCCGTTGAGGGTGGCAAAGCCGTCCTTGGCCTTATCGACCAGCTCGGTCACCTGGGAAATATGAGTATCGCCAATGCCCTGGACCTTCTCGTTGGCGCTCTTGAACACCTTGGAGCTATCGGAAAGCGAATCGGCGACCGCCTGCAGCGCGGACACGTTAATCATGCCGTCCTGGAACAGCTTGCCGGGCGTAGCCTGCGAAAGGTTATCGGCCATGGGAACCAGCGCATTGCTCGAGACATCGGACAGGGCGTCAATCATGGTGCGGGCCGCATTGATATCGCTGCCATACACCGGGATAAACGAAGCCGCCGCCCACAGCGGGCTCGAGGTCTCCGCCTTCATACTGTTACAGAGCTCATCGATCTTCTTCGCGTCGTCAGGCAGCGTCGAAAAATCGCCCGACGTGACCTTGTCCTTAAGGCCACCGACGATCTCGACAGCCTCCTTCGCTTCGCTCTTTACGGTCTTTGCCGAGTTAAGCAGCATAAAGCCGCTTGCGCCAAGCGCAACGAGAAGCACCGCGACTACAGCGGCAATAATGGCGCCAGTGTGACGCTTCTTGCCCTCGCCCTTGCGATGGCGATGACGGACCAGACCGTCAGAGGTCGAACTCGACGAAGCATCGCTACCGTAGTTCAAGCCAAAATCGTAATAATCTTCCTTGGAACCCGAGCCCGCAAACTCGGCACCGCTATCATCCAGGCGGGCGAACGTGCCAGTCTCGGAGGCGCCGGTGTAAATCGTACCAAGGTTACCCGTAAGCCCCGCGCCACCGGCAGAGGGAGTATTGTTGTCGGCCTTGCCGGCATTAACGTTGCCGGCAGCATTCGTGGCGTTGGCAGCACCTGCGTTGTTCGCAGGCACCGAAGGAGCCCCGCTCGGCTGCGACGCGGAGGTTGCACCGCCCGCAAAGACATTCCCTTTTGCACGGCCGGTCTTTTTTGCCTTTTGAGACTGCTCGTACAGAGCGGTAAACATCGCCGTCTCGCCCGGGGACACGCGCTTACCGGAACCGCCCTGTCCAGCGCCGCCCGGCGTGCCGTCCTTACCAGCCCCGTTCGGACGCGGCGGAACTGCAGGACGGCCGCTATCGCTGCCCTTAAAGTGATTACCAGCCATAAAGAAATCCTCGCAATTGAGTCGCAATGAAAAAGTCCATAACGTTACTAGTTTATGGCATTTTGAGCATCGACAGCTAAACTCCAGACACGGACGTCAATTGGCGAAAATGCGGCACAACACCTTTTCTGTCTGGCGGCGGCGCCAGCTACACCGTGAGGAACATCATCACGATGATCATGGCAAAGCCGATAAGGTCGGTCGGCAAAAACACCGTGCCCAGCATAACGGCGCTCGTGATGGTCGCCGAAACCGGCTCCACAGTTCCGATGAGGCTCGCACGCACCGAGCCGATGTCCTTAACGCCCTGCATATAGAGCATGTAAGCAAAAAACGAGCCGATAACCACGAACACCGCGAGCGCCTCGACGCCGGCAGCG
>URYA01000084.1 GCA_900551975.1 uncultured Collinsella sp.
CCAAGCCCGGCAACATCGCCGAGCTCGTCGCCAAGCCCGACGTCGACGGCGCCCTCGTGGGCGGCGCTTCGCTCAAGGCTGCCGACTTCGCCTCTATGGTCGTCAAGGCAGGCGAGTAGGACATATGGCACAGCGTCATCTTCCTGCACTCCTGATCATCATGGACGGCTGCGGCCTTGCTCCGGCCGATGGCGAGAACGCCGTCGCCGCTGCCAAGACGCCCTTCCTTGATAGCCTGTACGAGAAGTATCCTCACACCACGCTCGGCGCTTCGGGCGAGGACGTGGGCCTTCCCGACGGCCAGATGGGCAACTCCGAGGTAGGCCACCTCAACATCGGTGCCGGCCGCATCGTGTTCCAGGAGCTTTCGCGCATCAACAACGCCATCAAGGATGGCTCCATCGCCAAGAACGAGGTCTTCGTCAAGGCTATGGACGACGTCAAGGCTGACGGCAAGACTCTCCACCTCATGGGCCTTATGAGCCCTGGCGGTGTTCATTCTCACATGAACCACGTCGAGGCCCTGGTCAAGATGGCTGCCGAGCATGGTGTCAAGACCGTTCGCGTCCACGCCTTCATGGATGGCCGCGACGTTGACCCGCAGTCCGGTGCCGGTTACATGAGTGAGTTCTGCGCCTTCCTGGCCAAGATCTCCGAGGAGACCGGTTGCGACGCTCGCGTTGCCACCGTCTCGGGCCGTTATTGGGCCATGGACCGCGATAATCGTTGGGAGCGCATCCAGCGCGCCTACGACGTCATGGTCAACGCTTCCGATGCCGATACCGACCCCGTTGCCGGTATCAAGGCCTACTACGAGAAGGACCCGCGCGGCGACGAGTTCGTCGAGCCCTTCGCTGCCCACAACGAGGGCATCCACGAGGGCGACGCGGCCATCTTCTTCAACTTCCGTCCCGACCGCGCTCGTCAGATGACCCGCGTGTTCACGGACAAGGAGTTCGACGGCTTTGAGCGCGAGCAGATCAAGCTTTCGCACTTTGTGACGATGACCGAGTACGATCCGACGTTTGACGTCGAGGTCGCTTTCCCCAAGACGTTCCCCGAGAACGTCCTGGCCGACGTTATCGCCGCCAACGGCCTGAAGCAGCTGCACACCGCCGAGACCGAGAAGTACGCCCATGTGACGTTCTTCCTCAACGGCGGCATCGAGGAGCCCAAGGAGGGCGAGGAGCGCGTGCTCGTCGCTTCCCCCAAGGTCGCTACCTACGATCTGCAGCCTGAGATGAGCGCTCCCGAGGTTACTGAGAAGCTTGTCGCCGCCATCAACGAGGATCGCGCTGATTTCTACATCGTGAACTTCGCGAACTGCGACATGGTTGGTCACACCGGTGTCTTCGACGCTGCCGTTAAGGCTGTCGAGGCTGTTGACGATGCCCTGTCCAAGGTTGTCCCGGCGATTCTCGCCAAGGGCGGCTTTGCACTGATTACCGCCGACCACGGCAACGCCGATCACATGTTTGACGTTGCTTCCGACGGTTCCAAGCATCCGTTTACGGCTCACACCACCAACCGCGTGCCGTTCATCATCGTTGATGAGAAGGCGCAGCTCACCGGTATCGAGGACGGTCGTCTCTCCGATATCGCCCCGACTATGCTCACCATGGCTGGTCTGGAGCCTTCCACCGAGATGACGGGCCGCGTGCTCGCCACCGAGGCCTAAGAGAAAACGCCAAGCGTTTCTTTGAAGGGGGTTGCCCATATTCGGGCAATCCCCTTTTTTGGTATTTCTGCCATTTCCGCCCCGTCCTTGAGTGGCAGGTAGGGAAGAGCGGGGGATTGTGGTACAGTACTGGAGTTTGAACTGTTCTATTAAGGAGCTTATCTATGGGTCCGTTCCAGATTCTTCTGTTTGTCGTTTGGGCTGTCTCTGCCGTGGCGCTGACGATTCTCGTCCTGATGCATTCCGGTAAGGGCACCGGCGTTTCGGATATGATCGCTAGCTCGCTGTATAACTCCAGCTCTGCCACGGGCGTCATGGAGCAGAACCTCGATCGCCTGACGGTAATTATGGCCGTTGTTTTTGCCGTGTGCGTCGTCCTGTGCATGTTCTTCTTCCCGCAGGGCATCGTCGGCTACTAAGCATCGGCGTATATACGTTTGCAATGGGTCTCGCAGGTGCGGGACCCTTTTTGTTTACATATTTGTAACAGAGTCAAAATATCCCCACATACTTCGCCCAACTAAAGAAATTCTCGACCGTTAACCGGAATTAGCCCCAAATCGTGCATAAAATGCGCTACTGTATTGAAAAACGTTGGGCCGTTGTGCATAACCAGCCATAGCAGCGGGCGGCGTTTTGATGGTTCGGATCGGATTGTCTCGACATATGTCCGACTGAACATTTCTTTGTCCTATCTCATAAGGAGGATGGCATGGCTGATTCTATGTTCCACCAGCCCGTGATGGGTCGTCGCGCCTTTGTCGGCGGCACCCTTGCTGCGAGCTCCATGGCTTTTCTTGCCGCATGCGGTAAGAAGGGCGGCGACGCTTCCGGTTCTGAGTCCGGTTCGACGCTGAACTTCTACATCAACAACCCGGTCTGCATCGACCCCTACAATGTCCAGGAGGACCAGGGCACTCAGGTCGAGTACCAGCTCTTTGACGCTCTGACCTCTTATGACGCCGAGAAGGGCGAGATCGTTCCGCTGGCTTGCGAGTCCTTCGAGGCCAACGACGACGCCACCGAGTTTACCTTCAAGATCAAGAAGGCCAAGTTCCACAACGGTGACGACGTTACCTCCAAGTCGTTCAAGCTCGGTTGGGAGCGTCTGGTCAACACCAAGTCGGCCATCGCTACCGAGTATGGCCCGTCCGAGGTTTCCTATCACCTTTCCATGGTCGAGGGCTATGACGATCTGCTTGCCGGTAACGCTACTGAGCTCAGCGGTGTTACCTGCCCCGACGATGAGACCCTCGTCGTCAAGCTGTCTTCCGCTTACGCCGACTTCCCCTTCGTCGCCTCTCACCCGGCTCTGGCCCCGGTTCCCGAGTGCGCCGAGTCCGATGCCAAGAGCTTCTATCTTGCACCGGTCGGTAACGGCCCGTTCATGATGGACGGCAAGTGGGAGGATGGTCAGGAGATCAACCTCAAGAAGTTCGACGATTACTATGGCGACAAGGCCAAGATCGATGGCATCCACTTCCAGGTTATCAAGGACATGGAGACCGCTTACAAGGAGTTCCAGGCCGGCAACCTCGATGTCTGCGACGTTCCCGTTGCTCAGATCGATGCCGCCAAGAAGGATCGCGGCGTGTCCAAGGACGGCTACACCATGGGTGACGGCGAGCGTATGCTGCTCGGCTCCGAGCCTTCCACCTACTACCTGACCTGCAACAACACGGCCGAGCCGTTCAACAACGCAGACCTGCGTAGGGGTATCTCCCTGGCCATCAACCGTGAGGCCATCTGCAAGACCATCTTCAAGGGTACCCGTACTCCCGCCGACGGCATTGTTCCTCCGGGCATCGATGGCTACAAGGAGGGCGCATGGGAGTTCTGCGCCTACGACGTCGACAAGGCTAACGAGTACCTCGACAAGGTTGCTCCCGCTGACGCTAACGGCGATCGTGGCATTAACGTGACCCTTTCCTACAACCAGGACGGCGGTCACAAGGAGATCATGGAGTCCATCATCGGCGACCTCGCCAAGGTTGGCGTTACTGCTGTCTCCGATACCCCTGAGTGGTCTGCCCTGCTCGAGCAGTATCAGAACTTTAACTATCAGTTCGGTCGTCTGGGTTGGATTGCCGACTACCCGATTATGGACAACTTCCTGTATCCGCTGTTCCACTCTGATTCCCTCGGTGGCGACAACCGCTCCGGTTACAACAACCCCGAGTTCGACGCCAAGGTCGACGAGGCTCGTACTATTGTTGACGACGAGGAGCGCGTCGCTAAGATGCAGGAGGCCGATGCAATGGTCGCTGCCGACTGCCCGGTCATCCCGGTGATGTTCTACACGCACACCATCGTCGGCTCCGATCGCATCAAGCACCTCTATGTCGATCCGCAGAAGCACGCCGAGCTGGGTACCGCTGAGCTCGCCTAAGAGTTTGCAGCTTCCGTGAGGGTCAAGTATTTACGTAGACCTCATGGGAAACATACAGTTCTCCCTAACCTGGGGTAAACTGGCTGATGGTAATTTTGGGATGCCGGTCTGGCGATCGGCATCCCATTTAGGTTAATCCCTAGATAGGGGAGTGGTATGGGTAAGTACATCGTTAAACGTGTGCTTCAGTTCATCCCGGTATTTTTGGGCGTTACGCTGATTCTGTTCGCCCTCCAGAATATCGTGCCGGGAGATCCGATCAAGCTGATCGGTGGAGACAAGGCTCTGTCCCCCGAGGTGGAGCTTCAGCTTCGCGTCCGCTATCACCTGGTCCAGTCGGACGAGGACGGCAACGCGATCCTTGACGAGAACGGCGACCCCGTTCAAACGTCGCTCGTGGACCGTTACTTGTATTACATGAACGGCCTGCTTCATGGCGATCTGGGCAATTCGTACCAGCGCAAGCTGCCGGTTACGGAAATCTTTGCCCAGAAGTATCCGTATACGGTCAAACTTGCCGCGTGCGCCATCGTGCTCGAGGCAATCATGGGTATCGGTGCGGGTATCATTTCGGCGGTAAAGCGTTATTCCTTCTGGGATATTTTGGTAACGCTCACCACGTCGATCCTCGTTGCCGTCCCGGCCTTCTGGCTCGGTATGTTGCTGCAACTGTTCTTTGGCGTCATTCTCAAGGACGCCACGGGCGGTGCATTCTCCATGCCGATCTCGGGTGCCGGCGGTTCCAGCTCTCAGTATCAGGATTGGATGCACTACGTGCTCCCGACCATTACGCTGGCTTCGGTTTCGACCGCTTACGCTGCTCGCATTATGCGCTCGCAGCTGCTTGACGTCATGAACCAGGATTACATTCGCACGGCAAAGGCCAAGGGTCTCTCCAATCGCGCGATCATCATCAAGCATGCGCTTAAGAATGCACTCATCCCCGTCGTTACCTATATTGGTGTCGACTTTGGTGGCATGCTTTCGGGCGCCATCCTGACCGAGACGGTCTTTAACTGGCCCGGCATTGGCTATGAGGTCTATCGCGCCATTAGCATGCGTGACTGGCCCATCGTTATGGGCGGCGTTACGCTCATCGTCGTCGTCGTCATGGTGATCAACTTGCTCGTCGACATTAGCTATGCATTCCTCGACCCGCGCATCCGCCTTGGCGGTCCGTCGGATAAGGCCTAAGGGAGGTACGTCTCATGCAGGAAACTGATTCTCAGTCTCAGGAGCAGGCTACCGCCACCAAGGCCGCATCTGCTCCCGCCAAGTCCCGCACGCTGTGGGGCGACGCTTTTAAGCGTCTTCGTAAGAACAAGCTCGCCGTTATCGGTGTTTGCTGGATCATCATCGTCGTTGTGGTTGCCCTGACCGCGGATCTGTGGGCTAAACCCTGGCTCGGTTCGCCGACGGCTTCCGACTCGACCACTATGGCCGAGACGTCGCTGCTGGCTCCGTGTGCAGAGCATCCGTTTGGCACCGACGCCCTTGGTCGCGACATTCTTGTCCGCGTTATCTACGGTGCGCGCGTTTCGCTGTCCGTCGGAATTATGGCCACCGCGATCTCCACGCTGATTGGTCTGGTCATGGGTGCTCTGGCCGGTTTCTACGGCGGCATCTGGGATACGATCATCATGCGCTGTGCGGATATCTTCCTGGCGTTCCCGTACGTGCTGTTCGTTGTCGCCATGATCGCCGTTATCGGCCGTGGTCTTCAGAACGTCTTTATCGCCATCGGCATTCTCGGCTGGCCTTCGATTGCGCGCGTCTTCCGCTCTGCAATCTTGACGGTCAAGGAAAACGACTATGTTGACGCTGCGCGCGCGATGGGTGCATCTGATGCTCGTATCGTCGTGCGTCACATCTTCCCGAACTCCGTCGCCTCCATCGTGGTCTACGCGACCATGAACATTGGTGGCGCCATTCTGACCGAGTCCGCTCTGTCCTTCCTCGGCATGGGCGTTATTCCGCCTACGCCTTCGTGGGGCTCCATGATTCAGGACGGTCAGCAGTATCTTCTGACTGCTCCCTGGATGATGATCATGCCCGGTCTGGCAATTCTCTCGACGGTGCTCGCCTTCACCCTGCTGGGTGACGGTCTGCGCGACGCCCTCGACGTCAAGATGAAGGACGCATAAGGATGAAGAAGAACAAGAACTATGTGGACCTGAAGGACCAGCCGGTTCCCGAGGGCCAGCATCTGCTCGAGGTCGATGACCTTAAGATGTATTTCCACACCGAGGATGGCGTTGTTCGCGCTGTCGACGGTGTCTCCTACACGCTCGATCGTGGCGAGACCCTGGGCGTCGTCGGCGAGTCCGGCTCCGGTAAGTCCGTGACCGCCATGACCATCATGGGCCTCATCTCGATGCCTCCGGGAAAGATTGAGGGCGGCGACGTTCGCTATCGCGGTCGTTCTATCCTCGAGATGACCGAGGAAGAGATGCAGCACATTCGCGGTAACGACATCGCGATGATCTTCCAGGATCCTATGACCTCCCTGAACCCGGTCTATAAGATCGGCAAGCAGGTGGGCGAGGGCCTTCGTCTGCACCGTGGCTACTCCAAGCAGGAGGCACTCAAGCGCGCTACCGAGCTTTTGGACCTCGTGGGTATCCCCGAGCCCGAGAAGCGCGTCAATGAGTATCCGCACCAGTTCTCGGGCGGTATGCGTCAGCGTGTCATGATCGCTATGGCTCTTGCCTGCGATCCCGATATCCTGATTGCCGACGAGCCCACGACGGCTCTGGACGTTACCATTCAGGCTCAGATTATCGAGCTCATGCAGGAGATGCAGGAGAAGAACGGCAACGCCATTATCATGATTACCCATGACCGGGGCGTCGTTGCCGATATGGCCGATAAGATCATGGTTATGTACGCCGGCCGTCCCGTCGAGTTCGGTACCGCTGAGGAAATCTTCTATGAGAGCCGCCACCCCTACACCTGGGGCCTTATCCGTTCCATCCCGGAGCAGGCCATCGAAGAGAAGAAGCCTCTTACGCCGATTCACGGCAACCCGCCTTCGCTCATGAACCTGCCTGAGGG
>URYA01000085.1 GCA_900551975.1 uncultured Collinsella sp.
ACGCCAGCCTCAGCCTGAGCAACCGCAACCTTTGCGGCAGCCTCGGCAGCCTGGGCCTCCTCGCGGGCGCGATCTTCGGCCAGCAGCTCCTGGTACAGGTCCTCACCCGGCAGCTCCTCGCTGCGAGCGATCTTGCCCAGCACGCCGTTGACGAACGACGCGGACTGGTCGGTGCCATAGGCCTTGGCAAGCTCGACAGCCTCGTTGATCACGATAGCGTCCGAGACCTCCTCGTCGGTGAGGAAACGCATCTCGTAAACGGCGATACGCAGCAGATTGCGGTCGGCGCCGGGCATGCGCATAAGATCCCAGTTCTTGGCAACGGAGCGCAGAGCGCAGTCGATGCGGTCGATATGCTCGTAGGCACCGCGGCAAAGCTCCAGCGCATAGGGGTCGAGGGGACCCTTCGAGATCAGGAAATCGCCCTCGAGGACGCGCTCGAGCGGACTGTCCGTGGCCTCGGCCTGGAACAGCAGCTGCAGCGCCTGACTGCGGGCAAGCGTGCGCCCGCGATAAACCTTAAGGCTCAAAGGTTACTCCTTGGGGAAAACGAGACCGTCGATGCAAACGTCAACGCGCTCGACCTCAACGCCAACCTGGGCATCGATGGCGGCGACCACGGCGGCGCGAACGGCCTCGGCGAGTTTCTTGAACGGATAGCCAAAGAACACCACGACGCGCACGGTGAGTGCGAGCTTGTCGCCGACGACCTCGGCCTCGACCGCCGGCTCAGAAGCCGGGGCCTTGGACGAGAGCATCATGGAGACAAGGTTGGTGGCAAGGTCCTTGACGCCAACGGAGGCGATGCCCTCGACATCCGACACGGCGCGCGAGACGATGGCGGTCAGAACATCGGGCGAAATGCCGATGCCGTCAATCTTGATTTCCTGGGGCATGAGTCCTCCTAGAAGAGTTGGTTGCTAGACGCGGGAGACGAACTTGCCGTCGCGGGTGTCAACCTTGATGACCTCGCCCTCGTTGAGGTACATGGGGACCTGGATGACAGCGCCGGTGTCGATCGTGGCCGGCTTGGTGGAACCCTGGACGGTGTCGCCCTTAAAGCCCGGGTCGGTCTGGACGATGGTGGTCTCGATGAACATCGGCGGGGTCACGCCCATGAGCTCATCGTCGGCGAAGAGCAGCTGGCAGACGTCGTTCTCGCGCAGCCACTTGGAGTTCTCGCCCACCATGTCCTCGGGAACGGGAACCTGCTCATAGGACTCGTTGTCCATGAAGATGTAGTCGGTGCCATCGTTGTAGAGGTACTGGAACTCACGGGTGGTGAGCATGACGCTCTCGAACTTGGTGCCGGCGTTGCAGGTGTTCTCGACGACGCGGCCGCTCTTGATGTCGCGGGTCTTGTAGCGCACAAACGCGCCGCCCTTGCCCGGCTTGACATGCTGGAACTCGACGATGGTGTAGACCTTGTCCTTGATACGGAGACCGAGGCCGTTCTTGAAGTCGGCGGTAGAAATGGTAGGCATAGCGACCTTTCTTGTTATGGGCAGAACGCACAAGCGTCCAAATTACATACGACAGAAATTATACACTTGCAGACGGCGCCTGCAGCGAGCGCATAAAAAGAGAACGCGGGGCGTCCGAATCAATCCGGACGCCCCGCCCCAAAAATCTATCGAAATGGGCTAGCAATCGATGACGTGCAGGTCGTGCGGGGTCTTGGTGAAAGGCTCGTAGCCGTTCTCGGTGACCACGCCGTAATCCTCCAGGCGCACGCCGCCCACGCCGGGCAGGTAAACGCCGGGCTCCATGGTGATAACCGAGCCGACCTCGATGATGTTCTTGCTGCGGTTAAAGTTGGGCAGCTCGTGGATGTCGATACCGACGCCGTGGCCCAGGCCATGATTGTAGTAATCGCCATAGCCGGCATCGCCGATGATCTTCTTGGAAAGCTTGAAAATGTCGTTGCCCTCGACGCCCGGATGGATGGCGGCGACGCACTCCTCGTGCGTGCGGCGCACGAGCGCGTACAGGTCGAGCTGCTCCTGCGTGGGCTCGCCCATCACGACGGTGCGCGTCATGTCGGAGCGGTAATCACAGTAGCCCGCGCCGTAATCCATAAGAACGAAATCGCCCTTCTCGATCACGCGATCGCTCGGCACGGCATGCGGGTTGGCGGTGTTGGGACCGCTCGCCACGATGGAGCCGAAGGCAAGGCTGTCGGCGCCGTTGGCGAACATAAAGTTCTCGAGCTCGTTGCGAACCTGCTTCTCGGTCATACCGGGCTTAATAAAGCCGAGCATATGCTGGAAAGCGGCATCGGTGATCGACTGCGCATGGCGCATAAGCTCGATCTCCTCGGCATCCTTGATGGCGCGCATCTTGCGGATGTCGTCGTGCATCAGCGGTAGGATGCAGGCGACGGAACGGTCCTCCAGGCCGCGCTGAATACCCTGGTAGAAGTTGATCTGCATGTCGTCCTCGACAGCGCAGACGCGGCACTTGTTGGCCGCGATTTTGCCGGCGACCCAACCGGGGATGGTGCCCTCGTCCATGTCGTAGACCCAGGGGCTGCCGGCGGGCGTGTTCTCCTCAAAGCTGTTGAGGTAGCGCGAGTCGGTGTGGAACAGGCACTGGTCGGCCGTAATAAACGCAGCGTGCGGAAACTCGAAGGTGTAGTCGAAGACGCCCTTCACGCCCGTAAGCCAACGAAGGTTGGCCTCGTCGCGCACCACGATGGCGTCGTAGCCACGCTCGGCCATCAGGGCACGGACACGCTCGATACGACATGCAGGACCGGCAGCAAACTCAGACATGCAGATTCCTTTCTTGTTGTCTCTATATAGACGGGACGGGTCTCAACCGAACGACGGAATCGCATGCGATCCGCAACCGATTGGAAACCCGCCCCTCAACATGATACGAAAGACGATGGAAGTCAATAAATCTTAGAGAAGTTCTTTGCGAGAAGCCAAGTAGGCGTGAGCATGGCGCTCAAGAACCTCGTCCTCAACGTTCGTTAGGCGAATGGCGCCGAGTGCCGCGGGCAGCGGCAACATGCTGCGGTTTGAGCGAACAAACTGCTGCCTACGGAACTCCTCAATATATGCGGCAGGCTCCAGATCGAAGGCAAGTTCCTCGATACCAAAGTCCTCCAGGCAGTCATCGACATCAAACACATAGTCGATATCGAAGTCGCAGGCATCATGTGCTAGGCGCGCCTCAAAGCGCATGCCCTCAGACAACAGCTGGTAGGCAGGGACCTGCGAAGCGGCATCGCCCAAGCAGGCGCGCAGGGTGCGCTCCCCCGTCTTGCCAAAATCGAGCGCATGGCGAGCGCTCGGGTTCGTGGCCGTCAGCACGTCCTTGCGGGCAGTCTGAGACCATTGGACGGCATTGACGAGTGCGACCTCCTCGCCCGCGAGAATCTCGGGGACGGTCTCAATAAACTGATTCCAGCGGGACTTGCTGCTCGAAAGCATGGTGCCAACAAGTACCACAAAGCCGAGCTTGAGGTCCTCGGGGTCCGTCTCGCGAACAAGGTCGAGGTCACACACGACCAAGCCCGGTTCGGGACGAAACGCGATAGCGGGAAGCGCATTGGCCGACGAGGCGACGAGCGGCTTCATGGTCGTCGCGACCGTGAGCATGGCGTCGAACGTCGTCGGCAGCAGCGCGCATTCGGTGCGACCGCACCACTGGTTGGCGCACCAGCTAACAACCGAGCAGGTTGAGGCATCGCCAACGGCGACAACCAAATCGTCGCAGGTAATGCCGTTAGCCGACAGGGCGCCAAAGACGGTATCGGCATCGGCCAGCGTAGCACCGGCAGGCGAAACCTCGAAGACGAGCAGCGACACGGCAAAGCCGGCGTCGACCAGCGCATGCTCGACGACCTCGCCAAAACGCTCGGATGTGGCGTCGTTCCAAACCACCATCGCGCGCTTAGGCTTGCCCACGGCCGAGGCAAACATGCGCGAAAGCTCATCGAACGCACCCAATCCGACACGGACATCGACGCTGCGGTTTTGGAAATTGATCAGTTGACGGCGAATCATAGCAGTCCACGCTCCAAAAGCATCTCGGCACAAAGGTAGGAAACGTCCTCGAAGGACTTGTTGCGAATATCAAGGGTAAGGTCGGCGGCCTGTCGATACAGCGGACGGCGATGCTCAAACAGGCGCGCGGCATGCTCGGGCGAGCGGAAATCGGGGCGCGTGTCGGACCGACGAATCTGGCGAATCGAATCCTCGAAGTCGCCCTCGAGGTACACACACGTACCCATTTCGTGCATCAACTCAATATTCACCGGCGTCTCGACGATACCGCCCCCGCACGAAACCAACAGGCTGCGCTCGCTTTGGAGCGAACGGAGCGCCGAGGTCTCGAGCTCGCGAAAACGATCCTCGCCCTCGGTCTCAAAAATCTCGGTTACCGACTTGCCGCAACGGCGCACGACCAGGCGGTCGGTATCGATAAAACGCCGCTTGAACATAGTGCCGACGTTGCGCGCGAGTGTCGATTTGCCCGCGCCCAAAAAGCCGATAAAGAAGATATGGTCGCAGCCGTGTTTGATGTGCTGAGACATGGCGAAACCTATTCCTCGCAGGGAAGGTCGCGCAGGGCCCGGCGCTCAAAGATACGGAAGATCTGCGTGTACCACAGGTCCTGGGTTGCCTGCGGCTTAACCAGGATAGTATCGACGCCGGCAAAATTGCCGCTCCACACATCAGTGTAGAGCTGATCACCGATCAGCACCGCCTCGTCGGCTGTGGCGCCGAGGCGCTTAAGACCCGCCTTGAGGGCAAACGGCGCCGGCTTCATGGCGTGGCTGATGGCCTCAAGTCCCAGCTCGCGTGCAGAGCTCATGACCTGGTCGCGATGCCAGTTGTTGGACACCATGCACAGCTTAAAGCCTTTGGCGCGGGCGGCATCGAGCCAAGCGGAAACCGCGGCGGGAACCTGCTCGGTGTCGCGCGGCACCAGGGTGTTATCGCGATCGAGCAGAATGGCGCGTTTGCCGTCGGCCCACAGGGTATCAAGGTCGATGCGATCGACCGAGGCAACGTATCGTTTGGGGCTAAAAATCCTCATGCTAATTCCAAAACTGTTGATGCTCTTCGTAGGTTTGCGAGAAGTACTCCTCGTCCTGCGTAATGTAGAAATACAGGTCATCGGAGTCGGTCGGCTCAAGCGTGGCCTTAAGCGCCTCGAGCGACGGAGAGCAGATGGGCGTGGGCGGCAGGCCCTCGTGCTTATAGGTGTTATACGGACTATCGCTCTGCAGGTCGTCGGCGGTAACCTCGCCACCGGTGACATACATCATGGTCGCATCGCTGTTGAGATAGCGCAGACCGTCGAGCTTGCCGGCAAGGCGGTTGTAGAAGACCGAGGCCACGTGCGCACGTTGATCGGCGTTGAGGCCCTCGCGCTCAACGATAGAGGCCAAGTTGACGATGTCGTAGTCGGACATCTCCACACCATAGCGCTCCTTGATCTTGGCTTCGCAGCTCGCAAAGTCAAGCGACTTGTACTCGGTCTTAAACTGATCGAGCATAGCACGAATCACGTCATCGGCCGTCGGCGAATCGCCCAACGAATAAGTCTTGGGGAACAAGAAACCCTCAAGCGAGTCGTTGGCGGCGCCCTTAAGGAAGCTATAGTCGTCCACGTAGTTGGAGGCCTTGGCCTGGTTGAGGAAGTCTTCCTTAGAGATGCCGTCGTAGGCCTGGGCCACACGGTCGGCGACTTGATCGACCGTTAGGCCCTCAGGGATAGTCAGCGCATTGGAGCCCGCGTTGGGACCTTCCATGAGCTGCTGAACAACCTTGGTCGCATCCATGAGCGTGGTAAACGAATAGGTGCCAGGCTTGAGCGACATATCGGCGTTGAGCTTTTTCACCGCCGCATAGTAATCCTTGGGATTTTCGACGATATGGTTCTCGGAGAGAATCAAGGCGATAGTATCGCCCGAAGCACCGTCGGGAATGGTCACCGTAACCTGCTGACCAGCCGTGACCTTGGTATCCCCACCGGCGAAGAAGCCCTTGACGGCCGGCACGACAAAGAAAGCGATCGCAGCAAGCGCAAGCACCGCCACCACAACGCCGATGATCATGGGAACCGGAGCACTCTTCTTTTGAGCACCGCGACGAGCATGCGTGTTGTAGCTCGAGCGGGTCGCCGGAGCAACGCCATGCGAACCGCGAGTGTGATGCGAATGCGATTGAGGGGCCTGAGTTCGCTGGGTAGGTGCCTGCTGCTTAAAGCGGGTACCGCCTGCAGGCTGGGCCGTACGAGCAGTGGGCTGCTGAGCCGCGTGAGAAGCCGAATGCTGAACAGAACGAGCAGAAGGCTGCTGACCCGTCCGTTGAACAGGTTGGGCCGAATGAGAGAAGGACTGCACCGAGCGCGCGGCAGGCTGAGCTGCGCGCTGCGTCGGCTGTGCCGGACGCTGGCCAGGCTGGGCAGGGCGCGACGCCGGCTGCCGTGTACGATTCTGCTGGCGCGGATCGGAAGCGCTAGGCATGCGAAACCTCCTCGTTTTTACGATCGAGCCACGTCTGCAAAAACAGGCTGGCGGCAATCATGTCGATCTTGCCCCTCATCTGCTTTTCGTTGAGGCCCTGCTCGCGCAGGATACGCTTGGCCTCTTGCGAAGACAGACGTTCGTCCTCAAACTCCAGTGGAAGATCGAGCTTGTCGGCAATCTTTTGCGCCACGGCGGCAACGCGCTCGGCCTGGGGGCCGGGCTCACCGGCCATGGTCAAGGGACGTCCGCTAACCAGGATGTCGGGCTCATAGTCCTCGACCAGGTAGCGGAACGTCTTGGCCATACCGGTGACCTCGGCGGCCGGGAGCACCTTGACGGGCATCGCCATCATGCCATCACGGCTCGAGACGGCGATGCCGATCCTGGTCTCCCCTATGTCCAGCGCAAGCGCGACCACAGCGACTACCTAGATTCTTAGGCGCCGAGCGCGGTCTTGGCGGCCGCGAGGGCATCGGCGATGCCGGCGGCATTCTTGCCACCGGCCTGGGCCATGTTGGGACGGCCACCACCGCGACCGTCGACCAGACCCGCGATCTGCTTGATCACGTTACCGGCGTGGAACCCGGCCTTCACGGCGTCAT
>URYA01000086.1 GCA_900551975.1 uncultured Collinsella sp.
CCCCGAGCCGTCATCGAACTGAGAAGGGGGAGGCCTCGCGGCCTCCCCCTTTTTTGCGTTTACGGGCTTTTGTCTCACATAGTAGCTGTGTTTTATAACCCTCGTTTGTCGCATCTTCTGTGAACGGGCTACAATAACTTAGTCTGTGCGATATGGAGGTGAACATGGCTGAAGCTGGTATCGGCGTTGATATCGTCGAGATTTCCCGCATGAAATCAATTCTTGAAAAGACGCCGTCGTTTGCTCGGCGTGTGTTTACCGAAGATGAGCGTGCGTATTGCGATGCATCATCGCGTCCCGCTGCTCACTATGCGAGCCGCTTTGCTTCGCGCGAGGCGGTGCTTAAAGCTCTCGGCACGGGTTTTAGTCAAGGCGTTGGTCGCAAGGATGTTTCGGTAACGCGTGATAAACTCGGCAAACCGAAGGCGCTGCTTTCGGGCCGTGCACTTGAGATCGCTCATGAGCTTGGTGTTGTTGAGGTCGCTCTTTCCATTACGCTTACAGGAGACTTGGCCGTTGCGAATGCCATCGCGATTACCGAAGATGCTCGGCCTAAGCCAAAAGATGAAAAGGTGAGCACCAAGAAACGCGTTGCGCAGACATTTAAAGAGGCTCGCTCTGTTTTAGATGAGCTTGAGCAGCTGCAGAATTCAGCATTGACGGAGCACCTGGGCGATGCTTCGCAAGATACGCTAGGAGCATAGATGAAACCGGTTTTGAGTACCGAAGAAGTCGTTCGTCTCGAGGATATCATCGAACGCGAAGGGACTTCGAAGGCCGAGCTTATGGAGCTAGCGGGTGAGTTTGCCGCCAACGAGGTCTTGAAGCTCAATCCCGATCGGGTTCTCGTTCTGGTCGGTTTTGGTAATAATGGCGGCGACGGTTGGGTTGCCGCCGATATCCTGAGCCATAAGGGTGTGGACGTGGATATCGTTTCTCCGGTTGAACCGGATGAGATTCCTGCTGCTCTGGCACGTCATGTTGCTCGTCGTACTGCCGGCCGCGATGTGCACGTTTGCGTCGGCCCCTCGCGTGATGAACTCGAGGTTTTGATCGATAAGGCCGATGTTGTTGTCGATGCCATTTTTGGTACCGGTTTCCACGGGAATCTGCGTGCGCCGTTCTCCATCTGGATTCCTACGGTCAATGAATGCGCCGACTGTGTCGTATCCATTGATGTCCCCTCGGGCCTGAATGCCGAGACGGGCGTTGTTGATGACGACTGCATTCGTGCCGAGCATACGGTGACGATGATTGCGCCCAAGATTGGTCTGTATAGCGCCGATGGCCCTGAGTATGCTGGCGATTTGATCTGCGGCAATCTTTACGACCGTCTTGACGAGGTCATCGATGATGTCGACCACGCCGCCGAGATTGTCGAGCCCGGTGACTTAGTTGATTACTTTGCTCCACTACCTACGAATATCGATAAGTATTCCCGTGGCTCTGTGCTTATTGTCGCCGGATCTGCGCAATATCCTGGTGCTGCCATTATGGCGGCCAAGTCTGCAGCTCGCGCGGGTGCTGGTTACGTGGCAGTCGCGGCTCCTGACGCCTGCGCCAATCTTATTCGCATGGCACTTCCTTCGATTCCCGTCTTTGCTATTCCGTCTGATTCCCGCGGCTCCTTTGGCGCCGCTGCGCGCATGACGGTGTGCGAGATTGCAAAGAAGTACAGCTGCGTACTGTGCGGTCCCGGTATGACGACATCTGCCGGCGCTATGCAGGTGGTTTCGGGCTTGCTCGAGCTTGATGTGCCGCTTATTTTGGACGCCGATGCACTCAACTGCCTTGCTAAGATTGCCATTGACGGTATTGATAGTAATCCCGAGATGTATCGTCGCGAGCAGCCGTTGGTTATGACGCCGCACTATCGTGAGCTTTCGCGTCTGGTTGCCGGTGACGAGGTGAACGACCTTGGTACCGCGATTGCGGCCGCGCAGAAGGTTGTCTGGGCTGCAGGCTCCGACAATCTGGTGGTCATTGCCAAGGGGCCGACGACGGCTATCTGTGGCGTTGAGCGTGTGTTGCTGCCGCTCTCGGGTCCGGCTTCTCTAGCAACTGCCGGTTCGGGTGATGTTCTCGCGGGTATTTTGGCCGGCACGCTTGCCACCATGCGCGACGAGATGGATCGTTGGGAGTTGCTGTATTCGTACGCCGTCGCACTTCACAGCTACGCCGGTTTTGCCGCGGCGACGGAGTATGGTGAGAAGAGCGTTATCGCGACCGATCTTATCGACTTGATCGGTCCTGCCATGGAGCTGGCGGCAAAGGATGCGCTCGAAGATCTGGGAATCATGGACGAAGGGTCGGATGACTAATCATGAATAAAGCCGATTTGACGCGCTGGTCCTGGGTCGAGATCGACCGTGGGGCGCTCCGTCGTAACACGAGGGCCTACAAGAACTTGCTGAATCCACGTCAGCGCCTGTGCTGCGTGGTCAAGGCCGATGCTTATGGCCATGGAGCTGTTGAGTGCGCCAAGATCATGTATTCGGCCGGTGCCGACATGTTTGCCGTGGCGACGGTTAACGAGGGCGTTGAGCTCCGACAGGGCGGGATTACGAAACCCATCCTCATCCTAAGCGAGCCGCCTATCGAGGCCATTCCGACGTTGCTCGAGTTTGATATCATGCCCTCGGTCTATACGTCTGACTTTGCTCTTGCGTATGGCGAATGTGCCGTCGCGGCGGGCAAAGTGGGCAAGTATCATCTCGCCATCGAGACGGGCATGAATCGTATCGGCGTTCACTACACGCAGGTGCTCGACTTTGTCCGCGGTATAAATTTCCATCGCGGTATTCAGTGCGACGGCGTATTTACGCACTTCGCCACGGCCGATGAACCTTCGGGCTGGGACTACAAACTGCAGTGTCAGCGCTTTACCGAGGCCGTTCAGGCCATTAAGGATGCGGGTTTTGAGTGCGGTATCGTGCACTGCGCCAACACGCCGTCCTCGATGCTCGACCCTTCGATGCATTTTGATATGATTCGCGCCGGCGTTGGCTTGTATGGCATGCAACCGTGCGAGCTGAGTGGCCGCGTGATGCAGCTTGATCCCGTTATGAGCGTCCATGCGCGTGTGACGCGCGTGGCACACCCTGCGATGGGTGAGGGCGTGGGCTACGGTTTTACCTACCGCGTACCGCGTACGCGCGTTCAGATCTGCACGCTGCCGATCGGTTATGCCGATGGCCTATCGCGTACGCTTTCCAATCGTATGGATGTGCTGTATCGCGGCGAGCGCGTGCATCAGGTTGGCAATATCTGCATGGACCAGTTTATGGTCGCCATTCAGTCCAACCCGGCACACGAGATTCCCGAGGCCGAGTATGGTGACGAGATGATTATTGTCGGCCGCGATGGCGATGTCGAGATCACTATGGACGAGATGGCCCGACTGCGCGGAACGATTAACTACGAGGTCGCCTGCGGCTTTGGCATGCGTCTCGACAAGGTCTACGTGTAGGAGCCGCTATGGGCGTCATGCACATCCCCGGCCATACCCATCAGGCACCACGTGAGGTCGCACTCGAGGAAATTGAGGCCGTTCTGGGCGATTGTCACCTCTGCCAGCTCTACCAGTCGCGTCACAATATCGTGTTTGGCGTGGGAAACCCCCGCGCTCGTGTGATGTTTATTGGCGAGGCGCCGGGCCGCAATGAGGATTTGCAGGGCGAGCCCTTTGTGGGGGCGGCAGGCGAGGACCTCAACGGCATTTTGTCGCTGGCGGGGCTCAAACGCGAAGACGTCTACATTGCCAACGTGCTTAAGTGCCGCCCGCCGGGAAACCGCAATCCACGTTCCGAGGAAGTGCTGGCTTGCTCGCCGTTTTTGCGTGAGCAGATTCGAAGCATCTGGCCCGATGTTATCGTGACGCTCGGCAACCCCGCGACGCACTTTGTGCTTAAGACCGAGATTGGCATTACTAAGCTGCGCGGCAGGTTCCACCAGATGGGGCATTTTGTAGTAATGCCCACGTTCCATCCGGCAGCAGCGCTACGCAATCCGGCGTGGCAGGAACTGCTGGAGGAAGACTTTAAGATGCTGGGCGACTATCTGGAGCGACATCCCGCACCAGAGGACGCCTCGGAATAATAAGGAGCATATATGTCCCTGGAGCGCCTGGGGGTAGGTACTTACAAAACGACTTGCGCTGCCGATACGGAGTACTTTGGCGAGCTAATTGCACCGTGCCTTGAGGACGGCGATGTGCTCATCCTGACCGGTGGCCTGGGGGTGGGCAAAACTCACTTTACCAAGGGCGTCTCGCGCGGGCTGGGCGATGAGCATATGGTTACGAGCCCTACGTTTGCGCTCATGGCCGTTCACGATCAAGGCCGTATTCCGCTGTTTCACTTTGATCTATACCGTCTGGAGCATGCCTACGAGCTCGAGGATACGGGCATTTTCGATGTGCTGGGCTATGAGGGTGCTTGCCTGCTGGAATGGGGCGAACAATTCCAAGACGAGCTGACGGATGAGTATCTTTCGGTGACGCTCAAGCGTGATGAGGGCGACAGTGATGTGCGAACGATAACGCTCGAGGCGCACGGTGACCGCGCAATGGAGCTTTCCCATTTGATTGATAAGGCTGTACAAGATGAGCTTGCATAACGACAACGCGCTGGTGGTGGCGCTCGATACCTCGACCGACATGCTTGCCTGCGCGGCAAGCTGGATTGATGGGCAGACGGGCGAGACGAAGCTCGTGAGTGGCGACCACATGTGTCGCCGTCACGCCAACGTTGAGCTCGTGAATACCGTTGATGGCGTGCTGGCTCAAGTCGGTCTGGGTCGCAGCGATGTTGGTTGCTACGTGGTCGGCCGCGGCCCGGGGTCGTTTACGGGTGTGCGCATCGGCATCTCCACTGCCAAGGGCCTCGCGCGCGGTGCCAATGTTCCGCTGCTGGGCGTGTCGACGCTCGACGCTTGCGCTTGGACGGCGTGGAAGGCTGGCGTGCGCGGCAAGCTTGGTATCTTGGCCGATGCCATGCGCGGTGAGGTATATCCGGCACTATATATGCTGGGCGATGAGGGTCCCGAGCGTCAATTTGAGCGCGAACACGTGGTCAAGGCCGCCGTGGCGCTCGATGAGTGGCGCCGAGCAGCGGACTGGGACCAGGTTCAGCTGACCGGTGACGGTCTCGTGCGCTATGGCAAGCTGCTGGGTGAGGACGAGACCGCCCGCTGCGTGGAGCGAGGCCTGTGGTGGCCCTCGGGCGAGGGCCTGCTGATGGCGCACGCCGCAGGCGATGGCGATCCCGCTCGCGTCTTGCCGATCTACACGCGCCTTTCGGACGCCGAGGAAAACGAGCGCAAGCGCCTGGGCCTTGCCGAGAGCGCGCAGAGTGAGGTGACAGGTGTTGCCGACGAGCTCGCTGGGCGTCATCTGCAATTCCGCCCCATGGGCGCGGCGGATGCCGAGGGCGCGAGCGCGCTGGAGGCTGCCTGCTTTGAAGGTGCCGGACACGAGGCGTGGACGCCGGGCATGTTCCTGTCCGAACTGGGCGAGGACGTTGCTGCGCCGCGTAGTTGGTGGGTGGCACACGACGACGGCAAGCTGCTGGGCCTTGCCGGCGGTATGGTCGTGGACGGTGATGTGCAGATTCTGGATGTCGCCGTCGACCCGGCACATCGCCGTGAGGGCATTGCCCGCAAGCTGCTGTCGCATGTGAGCTATGATGCCCAGATGCTCGGCTGCACCACGGCTTCGCTCGAGGTCGAGGACGGCAACGAGGGAGCGATCGCGCTTTATAACGCTCTGGGCTTTACCGAGGCTGGCCGTCGCCGCGGCTACTACGGTGTCGGCAAGGATGCCATCGTCATGACGGCGCCGCTGCCCCTGGTGCTTCCGGTCGACAATGCCTCGCCCGAGCCAACTGCTGCCGAACAGCGTGTATGGCCGCTGCCCGCGCCCGAACGCACTGCTGAGGAGCGTGCCGAAATCGAGCGCCGTCGCCTGGTGCTTGCCATTGAGAGTTCGTGCGATGAGACGGCTGTGGCGATTATCGATGCGGATGGCAATATGCTGGCCAACCAGGTGTCGACACAGATTGATTTTCACGCCCGCTTTGGCGGCGTGGTGCCCGAGATCGCCTCGCGCAAACACGTTGAGGTGATTGTGAGTGTCGTGGATGCGGCGCTCGAGGATGCCGCAGCATCGCTTGGTCTTGAGGGTGGAGCCATTGCCCCCAGCGAGCTTGCCGCCGTGGGCGTGACACAGGGTCCGGGCCTGGTGGGCGCCCTCGTGGTGGGCGTTGCCTTTGCCAAAGGCTTTGCCTACGCTGCCGGTAAGCCGCTCGTATGCGTCAACCATCTGGAGGGGCACCTGTTTGCCAACTTGCTGGCGCAGCCCGACCTCAAGCCGCCGTTCATCTTCACGCTTGTCTCGGGCGGGCACACCATGCTCGTGCACGTGAAGGCGTGGGGCGACTACGAGGTGCTCGGTGAGACGCTCGACGACGCCGTGGGCGAGGCCTTCGACAAGGTGGCCAAGGCGTTGGGCCTGGGCTATCCCGGTGGCCCCATCATTTCCAAGCTGGCCGAGACGGGCAATCCCCGCGCGATCGATTTCCCCCGTGCGCTTAACAGCAGGGGGGACTACCGCTTCTCGCTTTCGGGCCTCAAGACGGCGGTGACGCTCTACATCGAGCAAGAGACCAAGGCCGGGCGCACGATTCACCTGCCCGATCTGGCAGCTTCGTTTGAGGCAGCTGTCTTTGACGTGCAGTACAAGAAGGCCAAAAACGCACTGTACGCTACCGGATGCAAGGAATACTGCATCGGTGGCGGCGTCTCGGCTAACCCGCATCTGCGCGAGATGATGATCAAGAAGCTCGGACGCCAGGGCATCCGCGTGACGGTGCCGCCTCTTTCGGCATGCACCGACAACGCTGCCATGATCGCGGAGGTCGCCCGCCGTAAATTCGACCGAGGTGAAATCTCGCCGTTCGACGTCGACGCCGATCCGAACATGACGCTGTAGCTGGTACGGCGCGGTCCCCGGACGGAGGGGCCGGATATAAGGTTTCCTGCTCTACAGTCCTGCGCAAGACGAAGGCCACATTAAGTGGCCTTCTTTGCGT
>URYA01000087.1 GCA_900551975.1 uncultured Collinsella sp.
CCGCCGCACCATTCTATTCATCGATGAGATTCACCGCTTCTCTAAGTCGCAGCAGGATGCCCTGCTACATGCAGTTGAGAACCGTACCGTCATTATGATTGGCGCTACGACGGAGAATCCGTACTTCGAGGTCAACTCGGCGCTGCTCTCACGTGGTCGAGTCGTGGAGCTTGAGCATTTAAAGGACGAGGATATCGCCATGCTTATCGAGCGTGCGCTCGAGGCACCTCAGGGCCTGAACGGCAAATTCTCGGCCGATGATGATACGGTCAAGACCATTTGCACGCTGGCAGCGGGTGATGCACGCTCGGCCCTGACGACACTTGAGCTGGCGAGCGAGATTGCCGTCACGCGTCCCGATACCGAAGGGACGCCAGCGCCGGCGGCGGGGGAGCGTTATCCCATCACCGTGGATGACGTAAAGATTGCCAACCCGCGTCGCGGTTTTACGTATGACAAAAACGGCGACATGCACTACGACATCATCAGTGCGTTCATTAAGTCCATGCGCGGTAGCGACCCCGATGCCACGGTCTACTGGCTTGCGCGCATGATCGATGCAGGGGAGGATCCTAAGTTTATCGCCCGTCGCATTATGATTCATGCTTCTGAGGACGTCGGCAACGCCGACCCGCAGGCGCTTTTGGTGGCACATGCCGCGTTTAAGTCTGCCGAGGTCATTGGCTATCCCGAGTGCCGCATTAACCTGGCTCAGGCTGCACTCTATGTGTGCTTGGCGCCAAAATCCAACGCGTGTGAGGCTTCGATCGATGCGGCGCTGGCCGATATCCACTCTAGTGGGCTTCGCGAGGTGCCGAGTTATCTGCGCGATCGCCATCGCCCGGGCAGCGATGAATACGGTGTGTATAAGTATCCGCACGATTATCCCGAAGGCTGGGTCGACCAGCGCTATTTACCCGAAGGCTTAGAACGCGGTGCATTTTGGCAGCCTGCCGGGCGCGGCTGGGAAGAGTGGCGCGTAGAGCAAAGCGAACGCGACCGCAGCGGGAATGCACCGAGGTAGCTGCTGATAATTTTGTCCCACGTTGCTGCTCTTAGCATGTTCGGTCCCCTTTGGGGTACCATGGAAAACGTCTGTATTTCGATTCTTCCGGGAGGCTTGTATGAGTCCCATTCAAATCGCCCTGCTGCTACTCGCCGTTGCCGGCGTGTGGGCCATCGTTGAGCTCGCGCTCACCCTGCGCAAAACCCGCACCGTTGTCGATTCGCTCGACAAGACGGTGACCGACCTCAACAATACGATTGCTGAGGCACAGCCCGTGGTGGCAAAGCTCGATGGTGCTGTTGACGAACTCACGCCGGCACTTGCCCAGGTGGAGCCGCTGCTCAAGTCGAGCAAGACCGCCGTTGACGCTCTGACGTCCAACCTCGTTGAGGTTGAGGCCGTCGTTCGCGACATCTCCGAGGTTACGGGCAGTATGGCCGAGGCCAGCAATGCTGTGTCGAGCGTGACTGATTCTGCGGCAGGTGCCGTGCAGAAACTCTTTAACAAGGTGAAGGCTCCTGCAGCTGACACCGAGCGCAAGCTCGCCGCTGCTGCGGAGGCAGAGCGGCCTACCGAGCGCGTCCTAATTGACGAGGACGATGACGCTGCTGGTGACGATGATGGCCAGAATCCAGCTGTTAAAGCGGCCCAGTATTACACCTACATGCCCTCCGAGACCTCTGAGGAGTCCTGCGATGAGTAGCGAAGCAACCTGCCCCATCACGCTGACCGTTGCCGGCGACCCGCGTCTCGCTCGCCTTGTGCGCATGACGGCAGCCAACGTTGGTGCCCTGTGTTCCATGTCTGTCGATCGCATCGAGGACATCCGCATGGCTGCCGAGGAAGCCTTTATCTTTGGCTGCACGGCTGTTGATTCCGACGACATCTCAATCAAATTCGATGTCGATGAATCTCACGTTGGCATGACCTTTACCTTTGGCGATCAGGCCACCGTCGACGAGGATGACCAGGCTACTGTTTATGCCGAGCTTATTTTGGCGAGCGTGTGCGACTCCTACGAAAAGACTGCGGCGCCCCTAACGCTTTCCCTCGACCTCAAGGCGGATATCTAATATGACCGAACGTTCCCGGAGCGGCAAGACCGCTTGGGACAAGGAGAAAACCCGCGAGCTGTTTCGTCGCTACAAGGAGACTGGTGATCCGGACGCCCGCGAGCAGCTCGTCATGTCCCATATGAACCTGGTAAGGTTTCTTGCCAATAAATTTAAGAATCGCGGCGAGCCGCTCGACGACCTGATGCAGGTTGGCTATCTGGGTCTGCTCAAGGCTATCGACCGTTTTGACCCCGAGCGCGGACTCGAGTTCACGACGTTTGCGACACCCACTATCCTGGGCGAGATCAAACGCCATTTCCGCGATAAGGGCTGGAGTGTGCGCGTACCGCGTCGTCTGCAGGAGCTCTCGGCCAAGGTCAACCAGGCTACTGACAAACTTACCAACGAGCTACAGCGTTCGCCCAAGGTTGAGGAGATCGCTGAGTATCTAGATGTGACTGTCGATGAGGTCCTCGAGGCTATGGAATCGTCTTCGGCCTATACCTCGGTGCCCATCGAGGCTCCTGGTGCGTCCGATTCCGACGATGCCCCTTCGATTCTCGACCGTTACGCCGACGATGACAACGAGCTCGACTTTACCGATGACCGCCTGGTGATCGAGGAAGCCATCCGCGATTTTTCGCCGCGCGAGCGCGAGGTTATCGAGCTGCGCTTCGTGAAGGGCATGACCCAGATCGAGATCGCCAAGAAGCTGGGTATTTCTCAGGTGCAGGTTTCGCGTCTGCTGCGCCGCACGCTTAAGAAGATTCAGGACAAGATCGACCCCGACGGAGTGATGGTTCGTTCATGAGTGAGCACCCTCAACAAACCGATCGCGTGCTGCGCGATACCCGCATTCTGACGCTGCGCATTTGGGCTGTTGTCGGCTGCATTGTTATTGCTGCTGTCATCTTTAACCTTATGGGCATCCTGGCACCGGTTATTGAGTTTCTTGCCGTCGGCTCCATCATTGCTTTTGTGATGTCCCCGATCACCAACTGGCTCGAGCACCATGGCGTGAATCGCGGCATCGGTTCGCTTATCGCGCTTATTGTTGTTGTTGCCGTGCTCGTCGGTGTCGTTTGCATCTTGTCGCCGATTCTCTTTGGTCAGATCATGGAAGTCCTGAGCCGCCTGCCCGAGCAGCTTCGTGTTGCGGGTGGCGATCTCAATGAGATGATCTCGCATGCCAAGACGCTCAACAACACGCCGCTCAAGGAGTATTTGGACGATAATCTTTCGTCCCTGGTTGCCGTGGCATCGAAGTATGTGTCTCAGATCGCTGCCGAGCTTGGCCGCGGCGTGTTCCCGCTCATCACCAATACGGCCTCGCAGTTGTTCGTGATCTTCCTTGGTCTGGTGCTTGCCTACTGGATGGCCTGCGACTACCCTCGCATGCACCACGAGATTTGCACCATCATCGGTCAGGAGAAGGAGACCTCGTACCGCTTTATGGTCGCCATCCTTTCTCGCTCTGTCGGCGGCTATATGCGCGGTATGGTCGTGACGTCCATCTGCGGTGGTTTCCTCGCCTTTATCGGTTTTATGATCATCGGCCATCCGTATGCGGCGCTCATGGCTATCTTTACCGGCATCATGCATTTGGTTCCGGTCGTCGGTCCTTGGGTGAGCGCAGCAATCGCCACAGTGCTCGGTTTCATGTTCAGCCCCATGCTGGCGTTATGGACGCTCATCGTGACGATGGTCGCGCAAAACGTCACCGACAATGTGATTTCGCCTAAGGTCATGCAGAGCTCAGTGCAGGTGCATCCCATTATGAGCCTTACGGCTCTCGTTATCGGCTCGGCACTCATGGGCCCCATCGGCATGATTATTGCCATCCCGCTTTGTGCGGCCCTTAAGGGTATCTTCGTGTACTACTTCGAGAATGAGACCGGCCGTCAGCTTGTGGCCTATGACGGCGCCGTGTTTAAGGGCACGCCGTACCGCGATGCCGATGGCAACCCGGTCGCCGCCTACGACGCGCTCGGCGACGACACCTTCATCTACGAGTCCGAGCTCATCGGCAACGAGACTGCGCCCGAGGCCAAGGCGATGCCTAAGCCCGAGTTCGATAATCCCTGGATCAAGCTCTCGGGTTTGCAACCCGATGCCACGGGCTTCTTCAAGAATCCCTTCGCCAAGGACGATGACTCCAACTCGGACGACGATACCAAAACCGGCATCGACGGCTCCATGGACGATTCGGATTCTAAATAAGCCCCGTTAGCGTTTCTTGAAGTTGTAAATGACAAGAAACGCGAGCAAAGCGATTGATAAGGGGCCGGCTACGTAGAAAAAGAGAACGTCAATTGTGCGTTGAGTGTAATAAGCCTTATCGCCTGACATTACTGCATACAATACGTAGCCAAATGCTGGTTGGTTTGCGTACCAGCAGGAGAAGGCCAAGAGCGCTAAAAGTGCTACTACCAGAAGTGCATTCAGGACAAATCGTTTGGTATTCATCGTTCGCTCCTTCCGGATGATTCTTATATGGTATTTTACTAAAACTATTTTTTAAAGGATTGCTTAGTCCTAAATTACATGCACTTTCGCTGGAGGGTCGCTGTTTGGCGGCCCTCTTTTTTGCACTTGCGCGGCGGGATGGTAATATCGTTACGTTTGAACTGTTTCGATGTGAAACCGAGGAGATTCCCTCTATGAGTGCTGACTACCCGTCAATGACTACGGCCGAGATTCGCTCCAAGTTCCTCAACTTCTTTGAGGAGCGCGGTCTTAAGCTCTATCCTTCTTCGTCCCTCGTCCCCGACGATCCTTCGCTGCTGCTTGCCAATGCCGGCATGAACCAGTTTAAGGAGTACTACCAGGGCAAGAAGACCATGAAGGAGATCGGCGCGATCTCCTGCCAGAAGTGCGTCCGCACCAATGACATCGATTGCATCGGCGAGGACGGCCGTCACTTGTCGTTCTTCGAGATGCTCGGCGATTTCTCTTTTGGCGGCGTCTCCAAGGAGCAGGCTTGCGCCTGGGCCTTTGAGCTCATCACCAAGGAGTTCAAGCTGCCGCTCGACCGCCTGTACTTCACCGTCTTTACCGAGGACGACGAGACCCACGACGTGTGGCGTTCTCTGGGCGTTGCCGAGGACCACATCTCCCGCTTGGGCGAGGACGACAACTTCTGGGCCGCTGGCCCCACCGGCCCCTGCGGTCCGTGCTCCGAGATCTACTTTGACATGGGCGAGGAGGTCGGCTGCGGTAGTCCCGACTGCAAGCCCGGCTGCGACTGCGACCGCTTCCTGGAGTTCTGGAACCTCGTCTTTACCCAGTATGACCGCCAGGAGGACGGCTCCATGCCGGAGCTGCCGCACCG
Organism: uncultured Collinsella sp.; assembly: GCA_900551975.1. Lineage (GTDB taxonomy): Bacteria > Actinomycetota > Coriobacteriia > Coriobacteriales > Coriobacteriaceae > Collinsella. Next base: position 5,393 of record URYA01000087.1, read on the forward strand.
CAACCTCGATACGGGCATGGGCCTGGAGCGCATGGCCGCCATCATGCAGCACAAGACCGCCAATTACGACGGCGATTTGATGCAGCATCTCATCAAGCTGGGCGAGGAGATCAGCGGCAAGACCTATGACGCCGACGATTACTCCGGCGCCAGCCGCTCCCTGCGTATCATCGCCGACCACTCCCGTGCCGTCGACTTTATGATCTCGGACGGCATCCTTCCCGGTAACGAGGGTCGTGAGTACGTCCTTCGCCGCCTGCTCCGCCGCGCCGTGTTCCACGGTCGCCTGTTGGGCATCGAGGGTGCCTTCCTGACCAAGTTTATCGACGAGGTCAACGCTCAGATGGGCGAGGCCTATCCCGAATTGCTCAAGAACGTCGCGCTCGTCAAGGGTATCGTTGCCTCCGAGGAGGAGCGCTTCTCCACGACGGCCGCGTTTACCTGGACGAGGCTCTGGCAGCGCTTGCCGAGGGCGCTGTGCTTCCGGGCGATGTCGCCTTTAAGCTGCACGATACCTTTGGTTTCCCCATCGACCTGACCGTCGAGATCGCCGGCACCGCCGGTCACGACGTCGACATGGACGGCTTTACTGCCTGCATGGAGGACCAGAAGGCCCGCGCCCGCGCTAACGCCAAGGGCGATGCCTGGGGCAGCTTCAACGATGTGTGGGTCGAGCTTTCCGACAAGGTCGCTGCGACCGAGTTCGACGGCTATGACAACGATGTGATCGAGGGCGCCAAGGTTGTCGCCATCGTGCGCAACGGCGAGTCCGTCGATTCCGCTGCCGCCGGCGAGGACGTCGAGGTCGTGCTCGACCGCACCCCGTTCTATGCCGAGATGGGCGGCCAGCAGGGCGACGCCGGCAAGCTTTCCGCTGAGGGCGTTGTTCTGACCGTTGCCGACACCAAGAACCACAACGGCCTGTATGCCCACGTCGCGCACGTTGCCGATGGCACGCTGACTGTCGGTGCCGCTGTTACCGCCGCGCTCGACGCCGAGCGCCGTGGCTTCCTGCGCCGCAACCACACCGCCACGCACCTGCTCGACGCTGCCCTTAAGCAGGTCCTGGGCGAGCACGTCTCCCAGGCCGGCTCGCTGGTGACGCCCGAGCACCTTCGCTTTGACTTCACGCACTTCGAGGCCCTTTCCTCCGAGCAGCTCAAGGCTGTAGAGGACCTGGTCAACCAGCAGATCTTCGCCTCCAAGCCGGTTGTGACCCGTGTTATGGGCATCGACGAGGCTAAGGCTGCCGGCGCTGTCGCTCTGTTTGGAGAGAAGTACGGCGATGTCGTCCGCGTCGTCTCCGTGGGCGCCGAGGACCAGCCGTTCTCCCGCGAGCTCTGTGGTGGCACCCATGCCGCCAATACCGCCGAGATTGGCCTGTTCAAGATCATTTCCGAGTCCTCCACGGGCTCCAATGTCCGCCGTATCGAAGCCGTGACCTCCAAGGGTGCTCTCGACTATATGGCCGACCGCCTGGCACTCGTTGACGCCGCCGCCGCTGCGCTCAAGTGCCGCGTCGACGAGGTTCCCGCCCGTGTGGAGAACCTGCAGGTCGAGCTGCGCGAGACGTCCAATAAACTCAAGAAGGCGCTCACCGGTGGCTC
>URYA01000088.1 GCA_900551975.1 uncultured Collinsella sp.
GCGTTTCCGGTCCTGTCCCCCTGCCCACCGAGCGCAACCTGTACACGGTTATCCGCTCGCCGCACGTGAACAAGGACTCCCGTGAGCAGTTCGAGATGCGCACCCACAAGCGCCTCATCGACATCCTCGACCCCACCTCGGGCACCGTTGATTCGCTCATGCGTCTCGACCTCCCCGCCGGCGTCGACATCGACATCAAGCTCTAAGCGATATCGCTCATAGCTTAAAGGGCCCCGCTGCCGTTACGGTAGCGGGGCCCTTTTGTTTTGAGTTTAGATTTTGGGATAGCGAATTCGTCAGCCGAGCCGACGGCTGCGGCGCCCTATTCGCTCAGGGGGCGCAAGGATGCTTCTTCGAAGTGGAAGACGCACAAGCCGCTCTCGGTCTCAATGCATGCGCGGCCGCAATCGTCGACCGTTCTAAATATGCCTCGTGCCAGCTCGTCTCCAGCGGGGGAGCGGGCGATAACGTGCTTCCCGATTCAATTAAGGTGGGCGATATATTCGTCGTGGACGGGCGCGAGCGGACCGGCATCTTCTTCCTTGGCGTTGAGGCGCTCTGCCCAGGCATCTGCAGCGTCTATAACTGCGTGATAGACCTCATCGAGGAGCATGTCGACGGCAGGTACGCTCTCGTTGAGATCCGAGAGACCGATTGCCGGCAGGCCGCCATCGGGCACCTCTTGGGGCGCATAGTTCACATTGACGCCAATGCCGCAGACGGCGAAAGGTTTGCCTTCGTTATCGCGTGCGGCCTCGACCAGAATGCCGCCGAGCTTGCGTCCTCGCGCGACAAGGTCGTTGGGCCATTTAAGGCGAATCTCGTTTGCAAGACCCTGCTTTTCGAGTGCTTCGAGCACCGCTAGGCCGCTGACGGCGGCAAGACCAGAGAACTTTGCAGGATTAACGCATGGGCGCAGGACAAGCGAAAGCAATAAGTTGCCGACGGTTGAGTCCCACTTGTGCCCGCGCCGGCCGCGCCCTGCTATTTGAGCCCGGGCGGCAAGTCCTGTGCCGTGCGGCGCTCCCTGTTTTCCTGCTTCGAGCAGGTCATCGTTGGTCGATCCGGTTACGTCGACTATCGTTAAACGAGAATCCATAACAGCTGCTACCTCCTAAGTAAATAAGGCAATCGCGCAATGGTGTCGAGAGATAGACACAATGTGAAGCCTTTGTCGCATTTGGACAATTTAATGTTAACACGTCAACAAAGACTGAAATGCGTTATCCTCTCTTGGTCGATGTAAACACGTCAACAACTCAAAGGAGGTTAGTGATGGGTTTCACGATTCTTGGAACAGGCTCGGCGCTTCCTGAGCGCAGCGTTTCCAATGACGAGCTGTCTGAATTCCTCGATACCTCGGATGAGTGGATTTTTACTCGCACAGGTATCAAGAGCCGCCACGTCTGCACCACCGAGTCACTTGACGACCTTGCCGTAGCGGCGAGCGAGCGGGCACTCCAGGTGTCCGGAATCGACGCGAGCCAGCTGGATCTGATCGTCTGCTCGACGACGACGGGTGACCACCTTGTTCCCGCCGAGGCGTGTGCCGTTGCTGAGCGACTTGGCGCGACGTGCCCTGCCTTCGATGTCTCGGCGGCTTGTGCCGGCTTCGTATTTGCGCTCGATGTCGCCGAGGGCTATATCGCCCGCAGCCGTGCCGAGCGCGTGCTTGTTGTTGCTGCCGAGCAGATGACGCGCGCGCTCGACTGGACCGACCGTGCCACCTGCGTGCTTTTTGGCGATGGGGCAGGCGCCGCAGTGATTGAAGCTGGGGGAGACAACCCCCTTGCCGTTGAGCTTTCGACGGCGCCCGACGTCGAGACGTTGCGCGTTCCCGGTCTGGTCGGTACCTCGCCGTTTAAGGCTTCCGCAGATAGCGCGAGCGTGCTGTCCATGAATGGCCGCCGCGTGTTCAAGTTCGGCGTCAACGCCATCTGCGACACGGTCCATAAGCTTGCGATCGATGCGGGCATTTTGGTCGAAGACATCGATCATTTTGTATTCCATCAGGCTAACGAACGAATCCTGAGCCAGGCGGTCAAGCGCCTGGGCGTGCCGGACGAGCGCGTGGTTCGCACGTTGCGCGAGACCGGCAACATTTCGAGCGCATGCATTCCGCTTGCCCTCGACCGGCTGGCAAACGCCGGTGCACTTCACACAGGCGACACCATCGCCTTGGTTGGATTTGGCGCCGGCCTGGATATAGGTGGCTATCTGCTTCGTTGGAAGTAGTCGCACATAGGAAATAAAAACGCCCTAGGGCACAACCAAAGGAGAACTACCATGGCAGATCAGAAGACCTTCGAGCGCGTTTGCGACGTTATCCGCGAGACCGCCGGTCTTGACGATGTCGAGATGAAGCCCGAGTCCACGCTCGAGGAGATTGGTCTCGACAGCCTGGGCACCGTCGAGATCCTCGTTGCCGTCGAGGACGAGTTTGGCATCCAGCTCGATACCGAGGAGAACCCCAAGACGGTCGGCGAGTTCGCCGATACGGTCGAGGCGGCATTGGAGAAGTAGAGATGCTCAAGACTCCTCTCTGCGATCTGCTCGGCATCGAAAAGCCCGTGTTCCAGGGCGGTATGGCCTGGATTGCCGATGCCTTGCTGGCGTCCGCAGTGTCCGAGGCGGGTGGCTTAGGCATCATCGCGGCCATGAACGCCGACGCCAACTGGCTTCGCGACCAGATTCATGAGCTGCGCGCCAAGACGGATAAGCCCTTTGGCGTGAACGTCATGCTCATGAGCCCGTTTGCCGACGAGGTTGCACAGGTCGTGATTGACGAGCGAGTGCCGGTCGTCGTGACGGGCGCCGGCAATCCCGCCAAGTACATGAAGGCGTGGAACGAGGCGGGCATCAAGGTCATCCCGGTCGTTGCCTCGGTGGCGCTGGCGCGCCTCGTGGCACGTCGTGGAGCCACGGCGGTTGTTGCCGAGGGTACCGAATCGGGCGGCCATATTGGCGAGACCTCGACGATGGCACTGGTGCCGCAGGTCGTCGATGCGGTTGACATTCCCGTCGTGGCCGCCGGCGGTATTGCCGACGGCCGCGGCGTGGCCGCCTTTATGCTGGGCGCCGAAGGCGTGCAAGTGGGTACGCGCTTTCTGGTCGCAGACGAGTGCACCGTCTCGGAGCAGTACAAAGAGATGGTCCTGAAGGCCAACGACACTTCAACGCGTGCGACCGGTCGCTCGACGGGACATCCAGTGCGCGCCCTCAAGAGCCCCTTCACCAACGCCTATGCCAAGAGCGAGGGTTCCGGCGCGAGTGCCGAGGAGCTCGGTGCTATGGGAACCGGTGCGCTGCGTAAGGCCGCCAAGGACGGCAACTACGAAGAGGGTTCGTTTTTGTGTGGACAGATTGCCGGCATGGTCAACGAGCGCCAGAGCGCACGCGAAATCGTTGACGACCTGGTCGATGGCGCCGAGCACGTCCTGAAGGGTGCGTGCGCATGGGTGGCGTAGCGTTTTTGTTTGCCGGCCAGGGTGCCCAGCACCCCGCGATGGGCGTCGACTTGATCGAGACATCGCCGGCGGCCGCCGAGGTGTTCGCCATTGCCGACGAGGTGCGCCCGGGGACCAGCGAGCAATGCCGGAGTGCCTCCAAGGAGGAGCTCTCGCAGACCGAGAACACGCAGCCGTGCGTGTTCGTTCACGACCTGGCAGCGGCTGTCGCCCTGCGCGAGCGCGGCGTGGTGCCTGCCGCCTGTGCGGGATTCTCGCTGGGCGAGGTCGCCGCGCTCACCTTTGCGGGGGCGTTCGATACGCGAGCGGGCTTTGAGCTCGTGTGCGAGCGCACGGCGCTGATGGCCGCGGCTGCCGAGCGCCATCCGGGCGGCATGCGCGCCGTCATCAAGCTCGATGCGGCGCAAGTCGAGGGCCTGGCAAAACAGGCCGGCGAGGACTGCTGGTCAGTCAACTACAACAGCCCACAGCAGACGGTTGTGGCCGGAGCGCCCGAGGCGCTGCAGGAGCTCGACGTCCTAGTAAAAGAGGCTGGCGGCCGCGCCATGAAGGTCGCGGTGTCGGGTGCATTTCATAGCCCCTATATGGCCGAGGCGACCTGTGGCCTTGCCGCATATATTGAGGCCGGTCACGCGCCGTCCCCGTTGCTCATTCCTGTTTTGGCAAATATGACAGCGGCGCCCTATCCGGCGGACCCCCAGACGGCATCGGATGTCTTGGCCAATCAGGTGAGCCATGCCGTACGCTGGGTCGATACGCTGCATGCTCTGCAGGATCAGGGCATCGACACGTTTATTGAGGTCGGCCCTGGCAAAACCCTGTCGGGCCTGGGCAAGCGTACGCTGAGCGATGTTCGCGTGTATTCGTGCGAAACGGCCGAGCAGGTCGCAGCTATTGCCGACGAGCTTGCATAGTCCACAGGGCTGTAACCCGAAAGGAATGACATGGGCAACTTGAACAATGGCGCGCTCGAGCGCAACGACTCACGTCGCGTGGCACTGGTCACGGGCGGCTCGCGGGGTATCGGCCGCGCCTGCGCTATCGGTCTGGCGGAGGATGGCTACGATATCGCCGTCGTCTATGCCGGCAGCGTCGATGCGGCGCGCGAGACGTGCGACGCCTGCGAGGCGGCTGGCGCCACGGCGCGCTCATATCAATGTGACGTGGCCGACCCCGCTGCCGTCAACGCGTGCGTGGAAGCGGTCCTCAACGACTTTGGCTCCATTTGGGCGCTCGTCAACAACGCTGGCATCACCCGCGATGGCCTGCTCATGCGCATGGGCGATGACGCCTTCGACCGCGTGCTCGACGTCAATCTCAAGGGAACATTCAACATGATGCGCGCGCTCACCAAGACCTTTATGCGCCAGCGCGGCGGTTGCGTCGTCAACATGAGCTCGGTCGTGGGCCTGATGGGCAATGCCGGGCAAGCCAACTACGCTGCCTCCAAGGCGGGCGTGATCGGCCTGACCAAGACGGTGGCGCGCGAGCTTGCGCCCCGCGGCGTACGAGTGAACGCGGTTGCCCCCGGGTTTGTCGAGACGGATATGACGGCAAAGCTCTCGGAGAAGGTGCGTACGGTAACCGAGGAGCAGATTCCCCTTAAGCGTATGGCGCGCCCCGAGGAGGTGGCCGGCGTAGTGCGCTTTCTGGCGAGCGATGCGGCTGCCTACATTACGGGTGAGGTCGTGCGCGTCGACGGCGGAATGGCGATGTAGAAACCAGGGCCGAAGAACGGCTTGGATGAGGAGACCATGATGGAACAGAGAGTTGCAATCACCGGTATCGGTGCCGTGTCGCCGCTCGGCAACACCGCGCTTGCCACCTGGGCGGCCATGTGCGCCGGCACGTGCGGCATCGGCCCGATCACGCACTTCGATACCGATGCGTTTGCCGTCAAGGTGGCAGCCGAGGTCAAGGGCTTTGACGGCAACGAGTACTTTGGCAAGCGTGACGCCAAGCATCTCGACCCCTGCGTTCAGTTTGCGATGGCGGCTTCGGACGAAGCCATGCACGATGCAGGCTTTGATGTCGAAGGCGCCATCGATCGCGAGCGCCTGGGCGTCTACGTGGGCTCGGGCGTGGGCGGCATGACGACGCTCGTCGACAACGTCCATACGATTGCCGAACGTGGGCCCCGCCGCGCATCGCCCTATATGATCGCGATGATGATCCCCAACATGGCATCGGGCAATATCGCAATCCGCCACAAGGCAAAGGGCCCGACCCTGCCCGTGGTGACCGCGTGCGCAACCTCGGCCCATGCGGTGGGCGAGGCGTTCCGCGCCATAAAGCACGGCTATGCCGACGCGATCCTCGCGGGCGGCGCCGAGGCCGCAATTATCCCCGATGCCGTTGCGGGCTTTACGTCCTGCCGCGCATTGACCACCAACCCCGATCCCGCGACGGCCTGCCGTCCGTTCGATGCAGACCGCGACGGCTTTGTGATGGGCGAGGGCGCCTGCGTGCTCGTGCTCGAGAGCATGGAACATGCGCAGGCGCGCGGTGCGCACATTTATGCCGAGGTCGTGGGCTACGGCAACACCGATGATGCCTATCACATCACGAGTCCTGATCCCGAGGCTGCCGGCATTGCCCGCGCGATATCGCTGGCGGTGACCGAGGGCGACGTCAAGCCTTCCGAGGGTCTCTACATCAATGCCCACGGCACATCGACCAAGCTCAACGATTCGTCCGAGACGGCGGGCATTAAGCGTGCGCTCGGCGAGGACGCGGCGCGCGCCGCGCACGTCTCGTCGACTAAGTCGATGACCGGCCACATGATCGGTGCCACGGGCGCCATCGAGGTCATGGCCTGCGCCATGGCGCTCGAGCAGGGCGTGGTGCCGCCGACCATTAACTACTGCACGCCCGATCCCGCCTGCGATCTTGACTACACGCCCAATCGCGCAGTTCGCGCCGACCTTACCTGGGCGCTTTCGACCAACCTAGGCTTTGGCGGGCACAACGCCGCCATCGCGCTGCGTAGATATACGAGGAGCTAGAGCATGGATTCCAAAAGACTTGCCGAGATAGCCGATGTGATGGAGGACCGCGGCCTCACGCGCGTGCGCGTTGAGGAGCCCGATGGCACCGCGGTCGAACTCGAGCGCGCGAGCGCCGCACAGCCGGTTGCCGTGCCCATGCCCATGCCGAGCGCTATGGCCGCTCCAGTTGCAGCTCCCACAGTCGCGCCTGCCGCACCGGAGCCCGCCGCGCAGACACCTGCCGCCGCACCAGAGCCCAAGGGCACCGAGGTGACCGCTCCCATGGTCGGCGTTTTCTATGCTGCCCCGGCGCCGGGCGACGAGCCGTTTGTGCACGTGGGCTCTAAGGTCAAGGCCGGCGAGACGCTCTGCATCATCGAGGCCATGAAGGTTCTCAACGAGGTAACGGCAGAGGCAGACGGCGAGGTACTCGAGATCTGC
>URYA01000089.1 GCA_900551975.1 uncultured Collinsella sp.
GCGACTCTGCTTGCAGCCGGGGCGAAGGGGGAAACTCGGCCCCCTCCGCCCCGGCCGGACAGGTCACACTACACCGTGTGCTGCGGCAGATCCTGCAGGGCGATGACGTCCATGCCCATGTCGTTGGCGCTGCCGTGACCCTGCTGGTCCTCACGCACGGCCTCGATAGCGCTCACGTACGTGTTGGCCGCAGACATCGCGGTCACGCAGGTCACGCCGCGACGCACTGCCTCGGTGCGCAGCAGATAACCGTCGCCACGCGAGCCCGGGCCGTATGGCGTATTGATGATTACCGCAATCTTGCCATCGGCGATGAGGTCGCCGATGTTGGGGCGCTCACCGTCGTGCGGGCCGCTGATCTTCTCCACGACCTCGCACGTCACGTTGCCGCCGCGCAGCACGCGCGCCGTGCCCTCGGTGGAGCAGATATCAAAGCCCAGGTAGCGCAGGATACGCGCGACCGAAAGGATGTGGCGCTTGTCGCGGTCGCACACGCTGATGAACACCTTGCCGGCGCTCGGGTCGGGCAGCTTGTAGTCAATCGCCAGCTGCGTCTTGGCGTATGCCTCGGGATAGCTCTTGGCGATACCCATGACCTCGCCCGTCGACTTCATCTCGGGCCCCAGGATAACGTCGGCACCGGGGAAACGACCCCAGGGCATAACGGCTTCCTTCATGCAGAACCAGTCCAGCTGACGCTCGTCGCTCGGCAGGCCCAAGCTCGCGATGGAATCGCCTGCCATGATACGTGCGGCACACTTGGCGAGCGGCACGCCGGTGGCCTTGGAGATAAACGGCACGGTACGGCTTGCGCGCGGATTGGCCTCGATCACGTAAACGGTCTCGCCCTTGATGGCATATTGCACGTTGACCAGACCGCGTACGCCCAGCGCCATCGCGATGCGGCGCGTGGTCTCGCGGAGCTTCGCCTGCAGGCTCTCGCTAAAGCTGAACGGCGGAATGCAGGTCGCAGAGTCGCCGGAGTGAATACCGGCCTCCTCGATATGCTCCAGAATGCCGCCGATGTAGACCTCTTCGCCATCGCACAAGGCGTCGACGTCGGACTCGATCGCACCCTCCAGGAAGCGGTCCAGATACACCGGGTAGTCGGGGCTAATGCGCGCAGCCTCGGCCATGTAATCGCGCAGATGCTCGGCATCGTAGGCGATCATCATGCCGCGGCCGCCCAGCACGTAGCTCGGACGCACCAGCAGCGGGTAGCCGATGTGCGCGGCCACGGCCTCGGCCTCCTCAAACGACGTGGCCTGGCCCGCCGGCGGGGACATGATGCCCAGCTTGTCGAGCAGGGCGGCGAAGCGCTCGCGGTCCTCGGCAAAGTCGATGGCGTCGGGCTTGGTGCCCATAATGTTCACGCCACTCTCCTCGAGCATGCGCGCCAGCTTAAGCGGGGTCTGGCCGCCGAGCGTCACCACGACGCCGTCGGGACGCTCAACATCGATGACGTCCATAACGTCCTCGTAGGTGAGCGGCTCAAAGTACAGGCGGTCCGAGGTATCGTAGTCAGTCGAGACGGTCTCGGGGTTGCAGTTGACCATGATGGTCTCAAAGCCGCGGGCCGCCAGCGCGTAGCTCGCGTGCACGCAGCAGTAATCGAACTCGATACCCTGACCAATGCGGTTGGGGCCGGCGCCCAGGATCATCGCCTTGGGCTTGTCCGCCGGCGTGGTCTCGTCGGGAGCCACGCACTTCTTGGCATCCGGGCTCGTGCGGTAGATGTTCTCGTACGTCTTGTAGTGGTACTCCGTGGCGCTCGAGAACTCCGCAGCGCAGGTATCGACCGTCTTCATGCTGGGAACCACGCCCAGACCCTTGCGATAGGCGCGCACAAAGCGCTCGTCCGAGCCGGTCAGCGCGGCGATCTCGGCGTCGCTCGTACCGTACTGTTTGAGCAGGCGCATCGCGTCGGCGTCGATATCCTCCACACGCAGGCCGCGGATGCTCTCCTGAACCTGCACCATGTCGTTGATACGGTTGAGGTACCACGGATCGATACCGCAGATGGCATGGATGCGAGCGATGTCCCAGCCACGGCGCAGGGCCTCGACCACAAAGAAGATGCGGTGCTCGGTCGGCGTTGCCACGGCCTGAGCAAGCTCGTCGTCGCTCAGCTTATCGGCACCCTCTTTGCCACCGGCGCAAATGCCCTGGTGGCCATCCTCCAGCGAACGCATGGCCTTGCCAAAGGCCTCCTCAAAGGTGCGGCCGATCGCCATGATCTCGCCCACGGCCTTCATGCGCGTGGTGAGCGTGGGGTCGGTACCCTTGAACTTCTCGAAGGCAAAGCGCGGCACCTTGACCACACAGTAGTCGATTGTGGGCTCAAAGCAGGCGGGCGTAGCCTTGGTGATGTCGTTGACGATCTCGTCGAGCGTGTAGCCCACAGCCAGGCGCGCGGCGGCCTTGGCGATAGGGAAACCCGTGGCCTTGGAAGCGAGGGCGGACGAGCGGCTCACGCGCGGGTTCATCTCGATGACGATCAGGCGGCCGGTGTTGGGGTTCACGGCAAACTGTACGTTGGAGCCGCCGGTCTCGACGCCGATCTTCTCCAAGATGGCGAGCGAGGCGACACGCATGCGCTGATACTCCAGGTCGGAGAGGGTCTGCGCCGGCGCCACGGTGATGGAGTCGCCGGTATGCACGCCCATGGGATCGAGGTTCTCGATGGAGCACACGATGATGCCGTTGCCGGCGTGGTCACGCATGACCTCCATCTCGTACTCTTTCCAGCCCTCGATGGACTCCTCGACCAGCACCTCGTGGGCGGGCGAGAGCTCGAGGCCCTGGCTCACGATGGAGACGAGCTCCTCGTGAGTGTGAGCGATGCCGCCTCCGGCGCCGCCGAGGGTAAAGCTCGGGCGCAGTACACAGGGATAGCCCACGCGCTCGGCGATGGCCTCGGCGTCGGCCACGCTGTAGGCATAGCCCGAGCGCGCGACCTCCAGGCCGATCTCGGCCATGGCCTCGTTAAAGAGCTTGCGATCCTCACCGCGCTCGATAGCGGCAAGGTCGCAGCCGATCATCTCGACGCCATACTTGTCGAGCGTACCGTCCTTTGCCAGCTCAACGGCGGCGTTCAGACCGGTCTGGCCGCCCAGCGTGGGCAGCAGCGCGTCCGGGTGCTCTTTCTTGATCACGCGCTCGATGAACTCGGCAGTGATGGGCTCGACATAGGTGCGGTCGGCAAGACCCGGGTCGGTCATGATGGTCGCCGGGTTGGAGTTGACCAGGATGACCTCAAAGCCATCCTCCTTGAGCACCTTGCAGGCCTGGGCGCCGGAGTAATCGAACTCGCAGGCCTGACCGATAACGATGGGGCCCGAACCAATGACGAGGATACGCTTGATGTCAGTACGTTTCGGCATGTTAGTTCTCCTCGGTCTCGGTCGCGGCGGTCTCGGCGAAGTTCCAGCCGGCAAGGCGGTCCTTCGCGGTGTCGATGTCCAGGTAGTTCTCCTCACCGTCCATGAGTCGCGTAAAGGCGGTAAAGAGATAGTGGGCATCGGTGGGGCCGGGCGAGGCCTCGGGGTGGTACTGGACCGAGAAGCACGGGGCGTCGAGCAGCTGGATGCCCTCGGCGGTGCCGTCGTTGAGGTTCACGTGCGTCAGGCGAATGCGGCCAAAGCGCTCGTTCATCACGACCGGCGCGATTCCGCGGCGCACCCAGACGCGTAGATCTCCATCGGCCGCATGCTCGGTCTCGCCGCCGGAAAGCTCAGGGACAAGCTTGCCCAAGCTGGGGAACAGCAGGCCAAAGCCATGGTTTTGCGCGGTGATCTCCACGCGACGGCTCACCAGGTTCATGACCGGCTGGTTGCCACCGCGGTGACCGAACTTAAGCTTTTCCATCTGGGCGCCGCAGGCCAGGCTGATCATCTGGTGACCAAGACAAATACCAAAGACCGGCACCTTGCCGATCAGCTGCTGCACCTGCGCGTAGGTCTCCACCACGGCGTCGGGGTCGCCGGGGCCGTTGGACAAAAAGACGCCATCGGGATTCATGTCGAGCACCTCACTCGCGGGCGTATCCCACGGCACGACGGTAAGGTCGCAGCCGGCGCGGACCAGACCCTCCAGAATGCCGCGCTTCACACCGCAGTCGTAGGCGACCACTTTGTGACGGGCAGGAGCGGCAGCCGAAAGCGCAAAGTCATGCGTGGCAGGCAGGTCGGCGGCCACAAACTCGTGAGGCGCGGGGCAGCTTACGGTCTTGACCAGGTTCTCGCCTACCAGCGTGGGCGCTGCGGCCAGACGCTCGGCAAGCTCGTCGACGTCGAAGATCTCGGTCGAGATAATGCCCATCTTGGAACCATTGTCGCGCAGATGGCGCACCAGAGCGCGGGTGTCGACACCCTCGATAGCGACAATGCCGTGGGCGCGCAGGTACTCCGGCACGCTGACGGCCGAGCGCCAGTTAGAAGGCGTGGCGCACATATCGCGAACGATCATGCCGCGCATAGCCGGAGCGCTCGCAGGGCGCACGGCGTCGCCGGGGAAGGCCGACTGGACGTCGGTCTCGTCGATGCCGTAGTTGCCGATCTGCGGATAGGTCATGGTTACGATTTGTCCGGCATAACTCGGGTCGGTCATGACCTCAAAGTAGCCCTCGAGCGAGGTGTTGAAGCAGACTTCGCCGGTCGCGGTGCCCTCGGCGCCGCATGCACGTCCATAAAAAATGGTCCCATCCTCAAGATACAGGATGCAGGGACCGCAGGTGCCCTTGCTGGTTTTGGCCAGCATGCGCTGGCAAAGCTCGCTGGGCGCGAAGGTGCGGGCGGCAGCGCCCGCGGTATGGTTGTTCGCCATAATTCTCCTTCCCGGTCTCACAGGACCGGCTTAAAGGTGTGTAGTTAGGCCTCGCGGTATTGTAACCGCAAGTATGCCTCATGGCGTTAATTTCATCGAAATGTTTACGAAATGATAATTATGACTTTCTATGCATAATGATTTTTTAATCCCCGCCCCAGAAAAATCATCCCGCGCGGGCTTGTGGCTCACGCGGGATGATGGCGTCTTATCATCTCTTGTCCTGCTCCAGCAGTTCGGACGGTGTGCGATCGGGCTTGCCGCCGCGGAAAATCTCGCGGCCATGCAGACGATGCTCCAGGTCACGTTCGGCCTTTTCCTCGTCAATCTTGGTCTGGCTCACCACCGGGTCCTCAATCAACGACGACACCGAGTTCACCTGCTTCTGAATGCGTTCGGCGATGGTGTCATCCATACTCACGATGCGCATCTTCCAGTCGATATTCGTGGCGTTGGATGAACTCTTGGTCCACACGAACGTCAAAATGGCGCTCTGGTGGCCCCGCGCGGGGAACATGCCAAAGAAGGAATCGTGTTGAATGTTGCTATCCTCGTCGATATAGGCGTGAACGTTATACACCACGCGATCGATCTTATCGTTGAGCAGCGCGTTGGTCGCAAGCGCCGCGGCCTGGATCTGCCCGTTGGACAGCAGCTCGAGCTCGTTGGCAGACGATGTGTCCAACACCGTCACCTCGACCGTGCCCGTACGCTCATCGGCCTCATCGACGGTAAAGTCGAGCGGGAACTGCGTAAAGCCGTTGCCCCACTCGAGTCCACCCTTGAGTGCTGTAGAAACGGTATCAACCGAAACGCTCTCGGACAGGTTGGCGGTATTCAGACGGCGCATCACGCCGTAGCCGATCTGCATGCCCACGATCAGCACCAAAATACCGATGACCACGGCCATCGCGGTCTTCGTAATGGTATGGCTCACCTGCGAGCCCGAAGGATCGTCCTCGGACAGCGGGTCGATATGTTTTGCCTGGCTCGCGCGGTCCTCGCTGCGCAGCTGCGCTAGCGCCGCTTTGTCACCGCGCTTGGCCGCGGCCTCCTTCTCACGCATGCGCTCGGTTCGCTTTTTGGCAAGCGTGGGATCCAAGACACCGGATGCATCGATTTCGGAGAATAACTCCGTCACTTCTTCCGGAGTCAAAGGGTTCTTGTCAGCCATAAACTTCCTGTCATATCAATCAGTCGAGCTCGTGCGCACGCGCACCTTCGAACTGCATTCGATAGTAACGGGCATAGGTGCCGCCACGGGCGAGAAGCTGTTCATGCGTGCCACGTTCCACAACGCGACCATGCTCAACGGTCGCAATCTCGTCAGCATGCTTAATGGTCGAAAGACGGTGGGCAATGATAATTGTGGTACGGCCGCGTGCCAGCTCTTCGAGCGACTCCTGGACCGCCTCCTCGCTCTCGTTATCCAAAGCACTCGTCGCCTCGTCCAAGATCAGGATCTTGGGGTTCTTGAGAAACACGCGCGCGATGGCAACACGCTGCTTCTGTCCGCCCGAAAGACGGCTGCCGCGCTCGCCCACGACCGTGTCATAGCCCTGTGGAAGCGACTCGATAAAGGCATCGATGTTGGCGCGACAGGCGGCGTCGGCGATCTCCTCCGCCGTAGCGCCCGGCTTGCCGTAGGCGATGTTCTGGGCCACCGTGCCGCTGAACAGATACACGTCCTGCTGCACGATGCCGATATCCTGCCGCAGGCTTTTCAGGGTGACATGGCGGATGTCCTGCCCATCGATCAGGATGCGGCCGCTGGTCACCTCGTAGAAGCGGGGGATGAGGTTGCACAGGGTGGTCTTGCCGCCGCCCGAAGGGCCGACCAGCGCCAGCC
>URYA01000090.1 GCA_900551975.1 uncultured Collinsella sp.
TTGGCACCGAGCTTGGTCTTGTTGGGGGTACCGTCCACGGCAATCAGCGCGGCATCGACGGCGCGCTGGTCGAAGGCGTCGAGGCCCACAACGGCGTTAGCGCACTCGTTGTTGACGTGCTCGACGGCCTGCGAAACGCCCTTGCCCAGATAGCGGCCCTTGTCGCCGTCGCGCAGCTCGCAGGCCTCAAAGGCGCCGGTCGAAGCGCCCGAAGGCACCATCGCGCGGCCAAAGCTGCCGTCCTCGAGCACGACCTCGACCTCGACGGTGGGATTGCCGCGGCTGTCGAGCACCTCGCGACCGTAGACGTCCAAAATATCGCTCATGTTGTCTCCCTCTCACTTGGAAACGTAGTGGATGCAAGCGACCGGCTGACCGTGCACCATCAGGTGCGTCTCCGTAAGTTAGCCATGTCGCACTTTTTGCATTATGCCCTAAGTTAGCCGAGGGATACAATCATTTTAAAAAAATAATGGGAGCGATGGGACAAGTCCGTCCCGTCGCTCCCGCGGTATTACTCCCCTGCCTTTGCTGCGTCCCACAGGTCGTTGAGGCCATGGGTCGAAAGCTCGGCAAGATCCACGTGGGCATCGGCCGCCATCTGCTCCATCGCAGCCCAGCGACGGCGAAACTTGGCCGTGCTCGCGCGCAGGGCGCTCTCGGCGTCGATGCCCTCTTTGCGTGCCACGTTAACTAGGGCAAAGAGCAGGTCGCCAAACTCCATCTCGCGCTCGGGCGAGCCAAGGGCCTCGGCCTCAAACTCGACACGTTCTTCGGCGACCTCGTCCCACACGTCCTGGACCGTCTCCCACTCAAAGCCCACGGCAGCTGCCTTGCGCGACACCTTCTGTGCCTGCATCAGCGCCGGCAGATGCGTGGGCACACCATCGAGCAGACCCTCGGGCGCGGCCTCGCCCGCCGCCACGGCCTTGTCCTTGGCAGCCCTCTCGGCAAGCTTGATCTCGTCCCAAATCTTGAGTACCTCGTCGGAGCTGTCGGCATCTACATCGCCAAACACGTGCGGATGACGGCGGATGAGCTTGGCGTCGATATCGCGTGCCACATCGGCCAGCGTAAACTCGCCGGCGTCGGTAGCAATCTGCGCATGCAGCACAACCTGCATGAGCACGTCGCCCAGCTCCTCGCGTAGGTGAACCGCGTCGTCCGCCTCGATGCAGTCGAGTGCCTCGTAGGCCTCCTCGATCATGTTCTTGCCGATGCTGCGGTGCGTCTGCTCACGGTCCCACGGGCAGCCATCGGGCTGACGCAGGCGCCAGATGGTCTGCACCAGATGCTGCAGCTCGGCCGACGCGTCTACCAGCGCGGACAGATCGCGCGAGCCCTCGGCATTTTGCTGAGCCATGTGCTGCGCCATGGTTATTCCTCCTCCAGGATCACGTGGCGGAACGCACCGCCCTCGTAGATGCCGTAGCTGTGCGTACCGTCCTTGGGAATGCTCACGCTGCCGGGGTTGAAAAGCCACAGGCCCGGGTGCGCGGCGCTCTCCTCGTTGATCTTGATGTGCGTGTGACCGTAGACGAGCGCGGAGCCCTCGGGCAGCGCGGGCGCGTGGTCGACGCTGTTGTGCATGCCGGCGCCAAAGACATGGCCGTGCGTCAGGAACAGCTCACGACCGGTTTCGTCAAACAGCGTGGCGTAGTCAGCCATGACGGGGAAGTCGAGAACCATCTGGTCGACCTCGGCGTCGCAGTTGCCGCGCACCGCGATGATGCGGTCGGCTAGGGCGTTGAGCAGCGGAATCACGCGCTTGGGAGCATAGTCGCGCGGCAGGTCGTTGCGCGGACCGTGGTAGAGCAGGTCGCCCAGCAGAACGATGCGGTCGGGCTGCTCGGACTCGATGGCGGTGACCAGGCACTCGGTCCAGTATGCCGAGCCGTGGATGTCGGAGGCGATGAGGTATTTCATGGTGGTCCTTTCGGTGAGGTTGATGGGGTGGGTGTGGCGCGTCGCCGACCGTGTCACTCAAATTGCAGAGCCGCGGCTTGTGCTGCCTGCATCACGCGCTGAAGCGGCACACCGTGCTCGCGGGCAAGACGGGCGCAGTCCTCGTACTCGGGCGCCGCGCGCTCGCTGCCGTCGGGCAGGGTGGCCACCTTGACGGACACCTCGCCCCATGGCGTCGTCACCTGCTCAAAGCGGCGTGGCAGGCAAACGCGCTCCATAACCTGGCGACGAATGCCGTTGGTCGTGGTTTCCAAAAAGATGATCGTCTGCAGGCGCTCGATATCCTCGTGGGCGCAGATTACCTGCAGCTGCCAGCCGGGACGGCCTTTCTTGCAGTAGAGGGGCAGCCAGTGCACCTCGCGCGCACCCGCCCCGCGCAGACGGTCGGCGGCGTAGGCGAGCACCTCGGGCGACGCATCGTCGATGTCGCATTCCAGCTTGACGATGGTCTCGGGCGCATCGGTCTCGCGAGACAGCGGAGATGTGCTATCGCATTGCATACGGTCCGGATCCTTTCCGCGCGGGCTCGTTTTGTTCATCCAAACGCTAGCACATCGCGGGCGGCGCAGGGGCGGCGTCATGGGATAGGTGCGACTTTTGCTGGGTGCAAGTGCTGGCGCGCTCCAACGCCGGCCCGCTCCATTCAAACGTGTACGTCAGCCTCCAAACATGTCATTTTTTGCAGCTTTTGGAGGCTGATGTGCACGTTTTGAGAGCGCAAGCGAGGCCGCACCGCGCGCCGCGCAGCCTTTCCAATCGATTTCGATCCCCGGCGTGCCCGGCGTGTTGAGAGCTGCGCCATTACAATGAAGCGGATTCGCTTGACGCAAAGGAGCCGCTATGCCCATGTGCCCGCTGGTCGATTGCCATACCCACACCTCGTTTTCGGACGGGCATGCCTCGTTTGAGGACAACGTTCGCGCCGCTGCTGCGGCCAGCTGCCGCGTCATGGTCTCAACCGATCATCTCACCCTGCCCGCCAGCATGGATGCTAACTGCGAGGTGCAGGTTACTGAGGGCGACCTCCCGGCGCATCGTCTGGCTTTTGAGGACGCTCGCAATCTTGCCGCTCAGATTGCGCCAGAACTCACCTTTATCTACGGTTTCGAATGCGATTGGTACGAGGGCTGCGAGCCTTTGGTTGAGCGCTGGTCCCAGGGCGCCGTCGTGCGCCTGGGCAGTGTGCACTGGATTGGCAACCCAGGCGATATCATGGCCGGTGCCGCGGGTACGGCGGGAACGGAGGACGTCGCTCGTCCCGATACGCCCGATTCGCGCTGCGGCTGGATCGACGATGACACCAACCTGCACGTTTGGGAAAACCTGGGGGTACGCGGCGTGTGGGAGCGCTATGTCGATGACTGGTGCCGCGCCTGCGAGAGCCCGCTCAACTTTGATGTGATGGCTCACCCCGACCTGGTCATGCGCTTTTCGAAGGAAGGCTTTGCGCCCGATTTTGACCCCGCACCGTTTTGGCAGCAGATGGCAGAGTGCGCGCACGATACGGGCCGCCGCGTTGAGGTCTCGACGGCCGCGCCGCGCAAGGGCTTGGGCGACTACTACCCCGCAACCGGTCTTTTGCGTTGCTTTGCCCACGCCGAGGTGCCGATAACTTTTGGCTCGGACGCACACCGCGCCTGCGACATCTGCTGGAACATCCGTGAGGCCCAGGCACACGCCTACGACTGCGGCTACCGAACCTTCGGCATCCCCCACGCCACCGGCGAATGGGAATCCACACCCCTCGCCTAACTAGTCGTTTAAGAACGTCCCCAATGACTAGTGACGGCGGGCGTTGAGTTCGCCGGCAAGCTCGTCGAGGGTGATACCGTAGCGCTCAAGGGTTACGAGCAGGTGGTAGATCAGGTCGCCGGCCTCGTAGCGGATGTGATCGCGATCGTTATCCTTGCAGGCCATGATGACCTCGCTCGCCTCCTCGGCAAGCTTCTTGAGCAGCTCATCCTCCACGTCAGTCAGCAGACGCGCGGTATAGCTTTCCTGCGGCGATGCATCACGACGACCGTGAATCACCTCGGCCAGACCTGTCAGCGTCTCTCCGATATTTCCATCCTGAACGTTTGCGGTGCGCACACCCATAGTTCAATCCTTTCTGGTGGCCGAGCGTCTAATCGAGCGTCCGCCCTACGCGAGTTTCTTAAAGAAGCAGGTACGGTTGCCGGTGTGGCAAGCCGGACCCGGCGAGTCGACCTTGACCAGCAGCGTATCGCTATCGCAGTCGGCCCAGAGCTCCTTGACCTCTTGCATGTTGCCGCTCGTCGCACCCTTGTTCCAGAGCTCCTGGCGACTACGGCTCCAAAACCACGTGGTACCGGTCTTGAGCGTCAGCCCCACCGACTCCTCGTTCATCCAGGCAACCATAAGCACCTCGCCGGTGTCATACTGCTGAACCACACAAGGAATCAGCCCACGGGCGTCGTACGTAAGATCAGACGCTTCTATTACCTCAGTCATCATTTCTCCCAAGTCATAAACGAAACCCCACAGGTCGGCGAGGGTTGTCCAGGTGCCCGAGATTCCGAGCGACAAGCCCGACGACGCGTACTTAAGTACGCGAGGAGGGTTGGAGCCGGGAGGTCGGGTGCCTGGGCAAGCCGCAGCGCTAAAAGTCCAGCCTGACAGGGATGCCCTGCGACGCCATATACTCCTTCACCTGGCGAATGCTGAAGGTTCCAAAGTGAAAGACGCTTGCCGCCAGTACGGCGTCGGCCTCGCCCTCAATCACACCCTCGGCAAAATGCTCGAGCGTACCCACGCCGCCGCTCGCGATGACGGGAATCGGCACCGCGCGCGCCACGGCGCGGGTGAGCGCCAGGTCAAAGCCGGCCTTGGTGCCGTCGCGGTCCATACTGGTGAGCAAGATCTCGCCGGCGCCGCGACGGGCCGCCTCCTCGGCCCACGCCACCGCGTCGATACCCGTGGCGTTGCGGCCTCCCGCGGTAAAGACCTCCCACCTATCGGCACCAGATGCGCCGGGCAAACCGACGCGCTTGGCATCGATCGCCACGACCACGGCCTGGCTGCCAAACGCCGCGGCAGCCTGGCTAATCAACGACGGATCGCGCACGGCGGCAGAGTTAAGCGACACCTTGTCGGCGCCGGCTGCAACCATGGGGCGCATGCCCGCCAGGTCGCGAAAGCCGCCGCCCACGGTATAGGGAATAGCGAGCTCCTCGGCCGCATGCGCCGCCATCTCGATGGTCGTCGCGCGGTTGTCGCTCGTGGCGGTAATGTCCAGGAAGACAACCTCGTCCGCACCCTCGCGGTCGTAGGCGCGGGCTAGCTCCACCGGGTCGCCCGCATCGCGCAGGCTCACAAAGTTGACGCCCTTGACCACACGACCGTCCTTGACGTCCAGGCAGGGAATCACGCGCTTGGTAAGCATGGGCTACTCCTCCCCTCGGGCGGCGGCCAGCGCCTGTGCCAGCGTAAAGTTGCCTTCGTAGAGCGCACGGCCGGTAATGGCGCCCTCAATAGCATCCTCACCCACCGCGGCCAGTGCGCGGATATCGTCGAGCGTCGAGATACCACCCGAAGCCACGACGGGAAAGCCCGCGACCTCGGCCACATGACGATACGCCGCCACATCGATGCCCGTCTGCATGCCATCGCGCGCGATGTCGGTATACACCAGATGCTTAAAGCCCAGCTCGGTAAGCTGCGCCACGGCATCGTCGAGCACCACGCCCGCGCCGTCGCGCCAGCCGTTCACCTTGACCTGGCCGTCGCGTGCGGCGATATCTGCCACCAGCAGCTCGCCAAAGCCGCGAGCCGCCACCTCGGCAAATCCCGGCTCGGTCACGATCACCGTGCCCAGCGCGATGCGACGCGCGCCATAGCCGGCAAGCTCGTCGATGCGCGCGAGCGAACGAACGCCGCCGCCCACGTCCACGGACAGACCGTCGACGCCGCAGATAGCCTTTATCGCCGCCGAGTTGGCAGCGCACGCGTCCTCGTCCTCGCCAAAGGCAGCGGACAGGTCGACGACGTGCACCCAGCTCGTGCCCTGCTCGGCAAAGGAGCGGGCAACGGCCACGGGGTCGTCGGAATATACCTTGCAGCGGCTCCGGTCACCGCGCTCCAGGCGATTTTTGATCAGTGTCAGAACCTCAATAGTCCAGTTGATAAAGGAGATACTGCTGTAGGTCATGCTTTCCTGAAGCTGATCGATCAGCTTTTTTGTCAGGACGTTTGATTTCGCTGCTTCGTTAAAAAGTTCTTCATTCATAATCCGCGCCCTCCATAGTATAAGATGGTAATTGATAATTTTATTATAAGAGCCTAAGCTCAAAAAAGCAATAAGTTGCCCCATTCTTTCTATATATCATTTGCCTTTCCTGAAAAATCGTGGTATCATCTATAGCAGTATTATTCAAACAAACAGACGCGGAAAGGAAAATTTTATGGAAAAACACCATCACCACGAGAGAAGTACATTCTCCGGGAAACTGGGCTTTGTACTTTCTGCTGCCGGAGCCTCGGTAGGACTGGGAAATATCTGGAGATTCCCCTACCTGGCAGCCAAATACGGCGGCGGCATTTTTTTACTGATCTACATCATTCTGGCACTCACCTTCGGCTACTCCATGATCATTGCGGAAACAGCCCTTGGACGCATGACCCGCAAAAGCCCAGTAGGCGCTTTTGGCAAATTCGGCAAATCCAAATGGCTGGCCTTC
>URYA01000091.1 GCA_900551975.1 uncultured Collinsella sp.
GATCGAAACCTCGCGGAAGCTCACACCCAGGTCGCGAGCGAGCGACTCGGCATTCGACTTGGTGCGATGCGTCGTGCCGAAGCCGGGCATGGACACGGCTGTGATACCAGTGCGCGGCAGCCCCAGTGCATCGAAGGCACGCACGGTCACAAGCAGCGCTAGCGTGGAGTCCAAGCCGCCCGAAAGGCCGATAACCGCAGCCTTGGTACCCGTGTGGGCAAGGCGGGTCTTGAGGCCCGCAGTCTGCAGATCGAGGATCGTCTCGCAGCGCTCGGCCAAGTCGCCGTGGTCGGCCGGCACAAAGGGCGCGCGCGGGAAAACGCGGTCGATATCGCAGGCATCGCGCAGGACAGGTTCTTCGGCCGGCACGACCTCAAACGAAAACTCAACGGTCGTGGCCTCCGGCGCATCGTCCGCGCGCGTCCACGTCGTCGAGCGACGGCGCTCGGCAACCAGACGGTCAAGATCGACATCGGCGACGGCCATATCGCAGGTAAGCAGTTTGGTCGCGGCGAGCTTCGAACCGTTTTCGTAGACGAGGTTCTCGCCTGCAAAGACCATGTCGGTCGTGGACTCGCCCTCGCTCGCGTCCGCATAGGCATAGGCGCAGTACAGGCGTGCGCTCTGGTTAGAGATGAGGCTGCGGCGATAGTCTGCCTTACCGATGATTTCGTCCGAAGCCGACGGGTTGAGAATTACCGTCGCACCGGCAAGCGCCATCTCGGTCGAAGGCGGCGCCGGCACCCACAGGTCCTCACAGACCTCAACACCCAGCACCAGGTCCTCGGCGCCCTCATCACAGCAACGGTAGACAAGCCCCGAACCCAGCGGAACCGGACCCTGACCGGCAAATTCAACCCACACGGGATCCGCAGGCGCCGGAGCAAACCAGCGGTGCTCGTAGAACTCGCCATAGTTGGGAAGATACTTCTTGGCCGTAAGGCCCAAAAGCTCGCCCGCGCAGCACACGGCGGCGCAGTTGTAGATATTCTCGGCAACTGCAACGGGAAGACCGATGGTAAAGACAATCGGCAGCTCACGAGTCTCATCGAGGATATGCACCAAAGCAGCCTCGCAGGCATGCAGTAATGTGCGGTTATGGAACAGATCGGCCACGGTATAGCCGCACAAGTTGAGCTCGGGCAGCACCAGAGCACGAACGCCGCGCTCGACAGCCGCGCGAACAGCCGCTAACGCAACCTCGGCATTGCCCTCGACATCGGCCACGCGAATCTGCGGCGACGCCGCCGCCACACGCAAAAAGCCATCAGACTGAGAAAGGTGAAGATTCATAAGAACGCTCCCGTGCGTAGCCGCCGTTCCAAACAATTAGCAAGCCCTATTGTAGTTCAATCGCTGTGCCCAGCCGCACCCCACCAATTTGGTGAGCTATTGATAACTTGATGATATCTGGCAAACGACATACGCGATTCACATCTGGTGGGTACCCTGATGGCTACGCGAAACGAAGCAGATTTACACCGGGAGGACCCCGTATGACAACCAAGTACACCGACGCGCCGCGCACGCGCGTCATGACACCGGCCGCGCTCAACAACGGCGTGCACGAAAACCATTCCATCGGACAGACCATGGCCATCGCGCCCAAAAAGGGCCTGTTCGATGACATTTCCATTCCCCAGATCATCGCTGGCGCCGCAGCCGCCGCCACAAGCGTCGCGCTTGCTTCCAAGATTGGTATCGCTGGTTCAGTAATTGGCGCCGCCGTGAGCTCGGTCATCACCGTTGTGTCCTCGCAGGTCTACCGCCACTTTATCTCTGCCAGCGCCGAAGCAATCAAGGGCACGCATGCCGCTGTCGACTATCCTGCCGGCGCCTATGAGCCCGCTGAGCTTAATGCCGAGGAGCACCTGGGCGGCGCCGCGACCACGCAGGAGATGCGCCAGGTTGCGGGGCGTGCGACCACGGCGCGCGTTGCCCCTAACAGCCTGCGCGCCAAGGCCGCGGCAGAGCGCAGCCAGACGCAAAAGAAGGTCATCGTCTTCTCGATCGCCATCGCCATCGTCGCGGTCATCGCCTGCACCGGTGCCATCCTTATAACCACCGCCGGTGAGGGTCTGGGCGAGCGCCCCGAGCCAATCCTTTCGTCGCGCACGACCGAGAGCGATGCAAATGGCAACACCCAGTCGCAAGATCAGCAGGCACAGGCGGACGGCACGCAAGACAGTTCTACCTCTGCCGATTCGTCCTCGAACACCCAAAACCAATCGCAGGGCACCGATTCCTCTACGGCCAACAGTGGCACGCCGTCCGACACGACCAACTCAAGCCAAACAACTGACGGTTCACAGCCAAACACGGGAGGCCAGACGAGCGACACCACGTCGGGAACGGGTGCAGCAGACAGTAGCAACACCAATTCGAGCGGCACCACGTCGGGCACGACATCTGACAGTTCAAGCCAAGGCACGGCATCGGGCAACTAAGCACATTTGCCTCTCATAGATAACCGACCTGTATAACGGGCGCGAATCGAAAGCGGTTCGCGCCCGTTTGCTTTGGGTGCCGAGGTAGCACGCCCCGTGCGATGGTAAGATGCTTTGGTGTGTAAAGAGGAGATTTGCCATGAGCAAGACAATAGTTAAGCCCACGCTCTCACTGGGCAACCACATCTATCTGTATCGCCTGCTGCGCGACGCGATTGGGTGCGGTAAGCAAACGTTTATGACGCAGGTCGAGGAGGCGCTCGCCGCCGGCGACATGGCCGCTTATGACCTGGGCTTCGAGTCCACGCGCGAGTTGCTCGAGGAACTCGACGACTGCATTAAGCTGACCGTCTTTAAGGGCGGCCGCCTTTATGCCACCGTCATCGCCAACGAGGCCTGGGATGCCGCCCTTGCCAAGGGCGAGGACAAGCCCAAGGCAGCCAAGGGAGCCAAGCAGTCCTACAAAAAGAAAAAGCGCGGCGAGAAAGACCTCAAGGCTGTGCGTCCCAAGCACGTTAAGCGTCCCGAGCCCGTGGCCGAAGTCACTCCGAAGCCCGAGCCCGAGACAAAGATCGAAATCGCTATTGAGGTAGCAGCAGAAACCGAAACCGAAATCGCCGCCACGACCGATCCCGAAGTCATATCAGAGCAGGAAGCCACTGCGGAGCTCAACGAGGCTCCCAAGTCGACAACCGAAGAAGCCGCCAACCAACCCGAGACGCCTGCGTTCCAAAACAGCGATGTCTTTGGCGACGAGGCCGAGGACGATCAACCCGACGAGTCCGCCGATCAAGACGCTACCGAGTCGACGCCG
This sequence comes from uncultured Collinsella sp., assembly GCA_900551975.1. Classification (GTDB taxonomy): domain Bacteria; phylum Actinomycetota; class Coriobacteriia; order Coriobacteriales; family Coriobacteriaceae; genus Collinsella. The sequence continues at coordinate 3,262 of URYA01000091.1, forward strand.
GGACCCGAGACGCCGCAGCCTGCCATCTCGCTTACGGTCGTCTATGACCCCGAGAACGCCAACGCCGGCATCACCACCATGGCATCCACGCCCATCGAGGCAAAGTCGAGCGTCGAGAATGAGAACGCGACGCAGGTTGAGGTTGAAACCGCAGTTGCAGACGTGCCCGTCACCGTGAAGCCCGCAGATTCCGAGATCAAGCCGGAAGTAACGCCGGAGCCCGCACCCATCATCGAATCCGTGCCCGCCGCTGCTTGCGACCAAATTCCCGCACCGGCTCCGGCTCCGGTCCCCGCTGCAGTACCGGCCCCCGCACCTGCAGCGTCTGCCATCACCGAGGACTTCCCCGTCGATTTCGCAACCGAAGTCTTCTGCCCCGGCCCGCTTCTGCACCAGCTGTCGACCTATCTCCCCTACGGCGCCGACACGCTCGGCATCGTCGGCGAGTACTACTGGATCGCCCGCGAACGCGGCACCATCGAGGCCGCGCGAAACCGTGCAAGCTTCCCCCTGCGCTACACGCAGGCCGGCGAGCGCCGCGAAGTCACCGTGCGCATCCGCCGCAACACCACCGGCGGTCTCGGAGCCGCCTGGACTATCGATAAAGTCGAAGAACCCGAGCAGTAACGACAAACGGCTCAAATCCAAACCCGGATTTGAGCCGTTTTCATTACGCATTTATTGATATTGCTCATTTATCGATGTTGCGTAACCGACAGCGAGCGGGTCGCAAGTGCCCCAGGTTGCCGTGAAAGAGGAGCGACGCGTACTTCGGTACGCGAGCGACGGTTTGAACGGCAAGATGGGGTGCTTGCGGCCCGCGCAGCGTCGAGCAGTTACGCGGTTTGGAAAAACCGCGTAACGATCTAGTCGCGCGTCAGCTTGCGGTGAATACGATGCGGCTGGGCTGCGTCCTCGCCCAGGCGCTCGATGCGGTTGGCCTGATAGGCCTCGAAGTTGCCCTCGAACCAATACCAGTTGCCCGGATTCTCGTCGGTGCCCTCCCACGCCAGAATGTGCGTGGCGACGCGGTCCAGGAACATACGGTCGTGGCTAATGACCACCGAGCAGCCCGGGAACTCGAGCAGCGCCGCTTCGAGCGAGGACAGCGTCTCGACATCGAGGTCGTTCGTGGGCTCGTCGAGGAGCAGCAGGTTGCCGCCCTGCTTGAGCGTGAGCGCCAGGTTCAGACGGTTGCGCTCACCACCGGAGAGTACGCCAGCGCGCTTCTGCTGGTCCTGGCCCTTAAAGCCAAAGCTCGCCACATAAGCACGGCTCGGAACCTCGGTCTCGCCGACCATCATGTGATCCAGGCCATCCGAGACGACCTCCCACAGGTTCTTATCGGGGTCGATGCCAGAACGGTTCTGATCGACATAGGAGATCTTGACGGTCTCGCCCACCTCGAGCTCGCCCGAAGTCAGCGGCTCCAGGCCCACGATGGTCTTGAACAGCGTGGTCTTGCCCACACCGTTGGGGCCGATGACGCCCACGATGCCGTTGCGCGGCAGGGTGAACGAAAGGTCATCGATGAGCACGCGGCCATCGAACTCCTTGTGCAGGTGATGGGCCTCGAGCACCTTGTTGCCCAAACGCGGACCCACAGGGATGCGGATATCGGTCCAGTCGAGCTTCTGGCTTGCGCGGGCCTCGGCCTCCATCTCCTCGTAGCGAGCCAGACGGGCCTTGTTCTTGGCTTGACGGGCCTTGGGGCTGGAGCGAACCCACTCGAGCTCGGCCTCCATGCGCTTGGCGAGCTTGGCGTCGCGGTTGCCCTGAGCCTCGATACGGGCGGCCTTGGTCTCCAGATACGTGGAGTAGTTGCCCTTGTAGGGATAGAGGTGACCGCGGTCGACCTCGCAGATCCACTCGGCAACGTTATCCAGGAAGTAGCGATCGTGTGTGACGGCAAGCACCGCGCCCTGGTAGTTGTGCAGGAAATGCTCGAGCCACAGGATCGACTCGGCGTCCAGGTGGTTCGTGGGCTCGTCGAGCAGCAGCAGGTCGGGAGCCTCGAGCAGCAGCTTGCACAGGGCCACGCGACGGCGCTCGCCGCCGGAAAGCACGTTGACCGGCATGTCGGAATCGGGCAGCTGCAGGGCGTCCATGGCCTGGCCGAGCTTGGAATCGATATCCCAGCCGTCGGCGGCGTCAATCTCGTCCTGGAGCTTTCCCATCTCGGCCATGAGGGCGTCCATGTCGCAATCCGGGTCGCACATCTCCTCGCCGATCTTGTTGAAGCGATCGACCTTGGCAATCATGTCGCCAAATGCCATGCGCACGTTCTCGATGACGGTCTTGTCGTCGTCGAGCGGCGGCTCCTGCTGCAGGATGCCGACCGTGAAGCCCGGGGTCAGCGTGGCCTCGCCGTTGCTCACGGTCTCCAGGCCGGCCATGATCTTGAGCAGGGTGGACTTACCCATGCCGTTCGGGCCCACGACGCCGATTTTCGCGCCGGGCAGGAAGCTCAGGGTCACGTCATCGAGGATCACGCGGTCGCCGTAGGATTTACGGGCCTTGATCATCTGAAACACAAATTCAGCCATATGTTACCTTATCGTTCAAGAAACGCTGATTTTCCAACGTTTTGCGGGACCCGGACCCCGCAATGACACCAATGGAAAACGACGCGACCGTTTACGGGGGTGTCCCGGACGGCCCGTTGTGCGTCATTCGCTGTTGTGGTTGTCCCGTGTCATCGCCGGCGCCATGGTCCTACGCAAAAGCACCTTGTGGATTATCCCATATCCCATCGTCATGCCGCATCGGTGCGGTGATGCTTAATTGAGTTGGGCTTGGGGTGCTTTTAGTGCATATTGGTCAATCGGTCCCTTTTTGCCTCGTCAGGAGTCCGCGTAAGCGCGACGTGATTCGGTTGCGCGCTGGCCCGCATACGCAATGTCATGGAAATCGGTAGCAATATCAGTCCAATACCATGAACATCATTGGGATGTCGAACTGAGATTCGGGCAATGCAACAAAGTCGAGCGCTCACGAGGCCGGTTATGGATACGAGGACAGTTGCGTCCAGAGCACTATTGGCGAAATTGTTATGAGCGCAAAACCAGTTCACAAGCAAAGAGTATGGGCATTGCGCATATGGTGATTATATTCATTCTGAAATGTTACCTTGATTGTCCAGCTCATTCCACGAGGATGGGCGGCGGCGCCGTTTCAGCTGCCTTTATGGATGAGGCTGGGGATTATGCGAGGGGCCGATCGATTTGGCCGAGTTGATGGCCCGCACCTGTTGGCACTATGAA
>URYA01000092.1 GCA_900551975.1 uncultured Collinsella sp.
AAGATCGCCGACTGGCAGTCCAAGGGCGCTCAGCTCACCGACGCCGTCGCCGCTCTGGTCAAGGCCGCCAACGAGGGCGAGAAGACCGAGACCGTCGTCAAGAAGTCCAAGAAGCAGCTCGCCAAAGAGGCCGAGGCCGCTAAGGCTGCCGCTGAGGCCGCTGAGGGCGCCGAGGAGTAAATCGTGCCTGAGGTTGACGCTGCACAGCTCGAGGGTGAGGCAATGCTCTCAGATCGCATCGCCGATCTCGTCGAATATCTCGTTGTTCAGATCGTCGACGACCCGGATTCCGTGAGCCTTGAGGTCATCGATGGTGACGACGCCTCTACGATTGAGGTTTCGGTCGCCGAGGATGACGTCGCTAAGGTCATCGGCCGTCGTGGCCGTACCATCAAGGCCATTCGCACGCTCGCCCGTGCACTGGCCGCTCGCCTCGACACTGCTGTCGAGGTAGAGGTTCTGGGCTAGGACCTTGAGGTCCCAGTACAAAAACATCGCCCGTGTGGTCAAGCCGCACGGAAGGAAGGGGGAGGTCCTCGCGCAGCCGCTGCGGGGGCTTCCTTCTGTATTAGAGCCTGGTATGCGCGTCGCCCTGACGCCGCCGGCGCTCAAGCGCGACCGCTTTTGCACGGTCGTGTCCGTCACCGATACGGGCGATGGCGATTTGGTCTCGTTTGAGGGCATTGACGACTTGACGGCCGCCGAGGGCATCACGGGATGCTACGTGCTGGCAAATCGTGACGACTTTGAGCTCGATTCGCTCGACGCTGCCTATACCGACCTGTTGGGTCGTGAGGTGGTCGACGAGCGCTTCGGTTCGCTCGGCATGATCGTCGAGATCATGTCGACGCCCGCTAACGATGTTTGGGTTGTCGAGGGCGATCGGTACGGCGAGGTACTGATTCCCGTGATCGAGCAGGTTGTGCTCGATCTTCCCGACACAGGAACAATTTCCGTCCATGTTATGGACGGCCTGATCGATATGGACAAGTAGGGAGGACAACATGCTGATTGAGACCCTTTCGGTCTTTCCCGAGATGTTTGAGCCCGTCATGTCCACATCGATTTTGGGCCGCGCCCGCAAGGCCGGCCTTTTTGGTTTTAAGGCGTATAACCTGCGCGACTGGACGCACGACCGCCATCGTACCGTCGATGACGAGCCGTACGGCGGCGGGCAGGGCATGCTCATGAAGGTCGAGCCTATCGCAGAGGCCATCGAGGCCATTAGCGCAGAGGGTCCCAAGCCCACGGTTGTGTTCTTCACCCCCTGTGGCGAGCCTTTTACGCAGCATGTGGCCGAGCGCCTGCTCAAAAGTGAGCGCCTGCTGTTTGTGTGCAGCCGTTACGAGGGCGTCGACGAGCGCGCGTATGCGTATGCCGATGAGCGTCTGTCGATTGGCGACTATGTGCTTACGGGCGGCGAACTTCCCGCTATGGTCGTTGCCGATGCCGTCGTACGCCTCATTCCCGGCGCCCTTGGTGACGAGATGAGCAACGTCGACGAGTCGTTCTCGACCGCCGAGGACGGAGGCCTGCTCGAGTACGCGCAGTACACCCGTCCTGCCGAGTTCAACGGCGAGGGCGTGCCTCCGGTGCTTGTGAGCGGCGATCACGCCAAGGTCGATGCCTGGCGCCGCAAGAATGCCATCGAGCGCACCTGTCGCTGGCGTCCCGACCTGATCGAGACGGCGCGGCTCACGCCCGAGGAGCGCGCTTACGCGCAGGAGATTCTTGACGCTTCGTATTCGCAGAGCGAGGAGTGAGTATGGTTCCTACGCAACATTCCGCGTTGAGGGGCGTTTTTGAGTGGATCGCGGTCATCGCGATCGCGCTGGTCGCCACCTTCCTGATTCGCTCGTTTGTGGTCGAGCCCTTTGTGGTGCCCACCGGCTCCATGGAGTCCACGATCGAGATTGGCGACCAGATCCTGGCACAAAAGGTGAGCCTCGAGCTCGGTCAGCCCGTCAAGCAGGGCGATATCGTGGTGTTTCACAACCCCGATGGCACCTCCGAGCATGATGTTCTTGTCAAGCGCGTTATTGCCACGGCCGGCCAGACGGTCGACCTGCAGGATGGCAAGGTGGTCGTTGACGGCCAAGCGCTCGACGAGGACTATACGACGGGCATGAGCTGGCCACTTTCGGTCCAAGCGCCCGGCGCTCAGGTAAGCTATCCCTACACCGTTCCCGACGGGTGCGTGTGGGTGATGGGCGACAACCGCGAAAACTCTGCCGACTCACGCTACTTTGGTCCCGTCGATCGCTCTGATTTGATCGCTGTGGCACTCGTTCGCTACTGGCCGCTCAACCGCATCGGCGCTATCGACTAAAAACCGCTATAGTACAGTACCTAACCGTGTAATCGTTTCGACGAGGGGATATTAGAGGCATGAACGCTTCATCGCTTTCCTTCCAAGACATCATCCTGCGCCTCCAGCAGTACTGGGGCGAGCAGGGCTGCGTCATTATGCAGCCCTATGACTCCGAGGTCGGTGCCGGTACCTTCCATACCGCGACCACGCTGCGCTCGCTCGGTCCCGCCGAGTGGCGCACCTGCTATGCGCAGCCCTGCCGCCGTCCCGCCGACGGCCGCTACGGCGAGAACCCCAACCGCATGCAGCACTACTATCAGTTCCAGGTGCTCATCAAGCCCTCGCCGGTCAACGCCCAGGAGCTCTACCTGGGTTCGCTGGCCGCCATTGGCCTGGACCCCAACGACCATGACGTCCGCTTTGTCGAGGACGACTGGGAGAGCCCGACCCTTGGCGCCTGGGGCCTTGGCTGGGAGGTCTGGCTCAATGGCATGGAGGTCACGCAGTTTACGTACTTCCAGCAGGTGGGCGGCATCGAGGTTGATCCCGTGCCCGTCGAGATCACCTATGGTCTGGAGCGTATCGCCATGTACGCCCAGGGCGTCAACTCGGTCTACGACCTGGTGTGGAGCTACCTGCCCGACGGCACGCCCATGACCTATGGCGACGTGTTCCTCGAGAACGAGCGCGAGTTCAGTGCCTATAACTTTGAGGTCGCCAACGTGGAGATGATGCGTCAGAAGTTTGATGACTACGAGGCCGAGTGCCACTCCTGCCTGGAGCGCAAGCTGCCGCTGCCGGCATATGACTGCGTCATGAAGTGCAGCCACGCTTTCAACCTGCTCGATGCCCGCGGCGCGCTGTCCGCGGTCGAGCGTGCCAACTACATCCTGCGCGTCCGCGCCGTCGCCAAGGCGTGCTGCGAGGCCTACATGGCCGAGGTCGCCGGAGTCAACGAGAATGCCGACCAGGAAGGCGAGGTGGCGTAAGCCATGGCAGACGCTAAGGATTTCCTGTTTGAGATCGGTACGGAGGAAATGCCCTCCGCGCCGCTGAACAATGCCGTCAAGCAGCTTGGCACCATGATCGCCAAGGGTCTCGACGAGGCCGGTCTGGCCCACGGCGAGGTCCGCGTGATCTCGAGCCCGCGTCGTCTGGCTGCACTCGTTGCCAACGTCGCCACCGCGACCGATGAGGTTCACGAGGTCAAGCGTGGCCCCGCGGCCAACATCGCCTTCGATGCCGACGGTAACGCCACCAAGGCCGCCCAGGGCTTCGCCCGCAAGTGCGGTGTGGCTGCCGAGGATCTGGTCCGTCGCGAGGACACCGACGGCCGTGAGTACGTCTTTGCCGAGAAGAACATCCCTTCCGCCCCGGCCACCCCGATCCTGACGGCCCTGTGCGAGAAGACTATCGCTGGCCTGCAGTGGCCCAACTACCGCTCTCAGCGCTGGGGTCACGAGCATGCGACCTTTGTTCGTCCGGTCCGCTGGATTTGCTGCCTTCTGGGCGAGGACGTTGTGCCCGTGTCGTTTGCCGACGTGACGAGTGGCAATACCACGCGTGGTCATCGCGTGCTTGGCCCCGGTGACCATGTGGTCGCCAGCCCCGCCGTCTACGAGCAGGTGCTCGAGGACGCCGGCGTGCTTTCTGCCGAGCGTCGTCGCGAGGCCATCCTTGCCGGTATCGCCGAGGTCGAGGCTGCCCGTCCCGGCTGCCATGTCGATACGCCCAAGAAGGTCTTTGAGGAGGTCATCAACCTCTGCGAGTGGCCGACGGTGCTCGTTGGTACCTTCGATGAGGAGTTCCTCAAGGTCCCGCACGAGATCATCTGCGAGTCCATGCTCACCAACCAGCGCTACTTCCCGATCTATGACGGCGAGGGCAAGCTCACGCGTGAGTTCGTGGTCGTCTCCAACAGCAAGCCCGAGAATGCCGAGCGCGTGATCGACGGCAACGAGCGCGTCGTGCGCGCCCGTCTGGACGACGCCAAGTTCTTCTACGAGGAGGACTTGAAGATCTCCCTCGACGAGTTCCGTGAGCGTTTGGCCAAGGTTGCCTTCCAGGAGAAGCTCGGTAGCGTGCTCGCCAAGTCCGTGCGCATCGAGCAGCTCGCGCTCGCTATTGCCCGCGAGGCTCATCTGGGCGCTCATCTTGCCGCTGACGCTGCTCGCGCCGCGCACCTGTGCAAGGCCGACCTGGTGTCTAACGCCGTCGTTGAGTTCACGAGCCAGCAGGGCGTGATGGGCGGTTACTACGCCACCGCGATGGGGGAGAACGACGAGGTCGCCCACGCCATTCGCGATCACTATCGTCCCCGCTTTGCCGGTGACGAGCTGCCCGAGGGCATCGCTGGCTGCATCGTGGCCTGTGCCGACAAGCTCGATACCATTGCCGGTATCTTTGCCATCGGCGAGCCCCCGACCGGCTCCTCCGACCCCTACGCGCTGCGTCGTGCCGCTATCGGCATCATCAACATCCTGCGCGACCGTTTGCCGATCGACCCCACGTCGCTCATCGACTTCGCCCTCGAGCTCTACAGTGAGCAGGGCATTGAGTTCGACGCTGCCGAGGTCGCCCAGCAGGTCCGTGACTTCTTCCACGGCCGCCTGGTGAGCATGGCCCGCGACGAGAAGATTCCTGCCGATACCGTCGCCGCCGTCTCCGCGGTGCGCATCATCGCCCCGTCTGTCTTCTTCGCCCGCTGCGCCGCACTCGACGAGGCTCGCAAGAACGACGCCGAGACCTTCGACAACCTGGCTACCGCCTATGCCCGCGCCGCGCACATCTCCAAGCCCGAGCTGGGTGCGGAGTACGACCGCGCCCTGATGGGCGAGGTCGAGCTTGCGCTTGCCGACGCCTCCGAGGCCGCTCAGACCGCCGTCGATGCTGCTCTCGCTGCCGAGGATTACCCGGCCGCATTTGCCGCCCTCGCCGCCCTGCGTGCGCCCATTGACCGTTTCTTCGATGAGGTCATGGTCATGGACAAGGACGAGCAGCTCCGCGATAATCGCCTTAAGCTGCTCAACCGCTTCGAGGCCGTTTTCTCCGGCATCGCCAACATCGGTGAGCTTGCCCGCAAAAAGTAAGCCAGCCTGCGCGTAAGCGCAAAAGGAGCCCCGCATGGATTGCCCGGTCACCGCTCGTCCCACCGTTATCGTTATCTCCGACTCGCTCGGTGATACCGCTTGTGAGGTGGTGCTTGCGGCGTCCGGGCAATTTGATGAAGGGGTTTTTCGCGTTTTGCGCCTGCCTAAGGTGACCTCCGTGGAGCAGGTCAAGTCATTTGTGGGTCCTCGCGTCGATGCCGATCATCGCGATATCGCCGTGTTCCACACCATTGTCGACCCGGCCCTTCGTGCTCGTGTGCTCGACTACTTGGGCATGCTGCACATTCGCTCGGTCGACCTGATCGGCCCGACGCTCGCCGTGCTGTCGTCGCTCATCGGTGCGACGCCCAAGGGCATTGCGGGCGTGATTCACAAGACCGATGACCGCTATTTCCATCGTATCGAGGCCATGGAGTATTTCGTTGAGCACGATGACGGGCGCGGTTGCGACGATCTGTCGGGTGCCGATATCGTGCTGCTGGGCGTATCGCGCACATCTAAGACGCCGCTGTCGATGTATTTGGCCTATCAGGGTTACAAGGTTGCCAATGTTCCTTTGGCCCACGGCATGGAGCCGCCCAAGTCAATTTACGAGGTCGACCCGATGCGTTTGTTCGGCCTGATTTCGACCGTCGACGTTATTTCCGAGATTCGCGATAGCCGCTTGGGCGATGACTACGCTCGTGCCGTTGCCGGCTCCTATGCCGAGCCCGAGAGCGTGCGCAGCGAGCTTGAGGAAGCTCGTGCCCTCATGAAACGCCTAGGCTGCTTTGTGGTGCGTACCGACGGCAAGGCCATCGAGGAAAGCGCTGCCGAGATCATTAGCCACTTGGAGGAAATCCAAGAAGCCCGTGCCCGCCGCGCCGCTCGTCGAGCCCAACAAAGCTAGGTTATTGGGGTAGCTAAAAATGCCCTGTCCTATAAAGACTACCTAAAAATAAGGCTCTGTTAGACCAGGATTGACATGCCGACCTGCCGGCTAACTCGCCGTCT
>URYA01000093.1 GCA_900551975.1 uncultured Collinsella sp.
CGAGGACAATATCCCCGGATGGCACATAGACTTTCGGCGCAGGTGCGGGCTTTGCAGGCTCAGCCGTATGGGTAGGTTCTTTGCGCAGCAGGTGGGTAATAATCAGCAGCACCGCGATAAAGAGCAGCGCGCACGCAATGCCCATAATCAGCAAGGCCGGAGTAATCCCACTTTCTGCCGCAGCAACAACCACAGGCACAGAAATCGGCGCGTACAGTAGTGTGTAATGCACGGTTCCAGCCTCGGTGCGGGTGACCGTTCCGGCGTAGTGCGCGGTTGCCATGTAGGTGCTGTCGGCCTGCAAAGTTTCGCCAATCGTAATGTCCTGCAAGGTCAGCGTGCCGGAAAAACCGTACTCGTCATCGTAGGCAACAGACTCTTTCACATCATTGCGGGCGGTTTCGGCATCGGCGCTGCGCACGGACAATTCAAAATCCTGCGTGACCTCTTTTTCTTCGGTCACACCGCCCTCCACAGACTGTGTAACACCCCATAAGGTGTAATCGGAACCGCCCCACTGCATACCGCTTTCGGTCAAGTCGGCAACGACTGTGCCATACGGTACGCTGTACTGCTTGACGACAAGCAGTTGACCGCCGTCCTCCTGCCATGAGATGCTGTCCGGGTAGAACGGCGGCGCGGTATCTTCGGGCGACAATTCCACCAGTTCCGGGGCAGAGGCGGTCGTGGGCTCCTCGGCAAAGGCTGCGGTGGCGGTGCCCAGTGACAGCAGGCAGCACAGGGCAGTGATAACAGGTTTCTTCATTAGGATTCCTCCGTTTCGGTTTGATTTTGCATTTTGCGTTCTACAATGCGGCGCAGCTCGTCCCGGTCTGTGGTGATCAGGTCCTTTTCTTCCTCGCTGCATCGCATATCAACGGTGACATTGTTGGAGTTTGTGACGATTAGCGCACTGCCGCGCTCGAAGCGGGTAATGTTGTCGATTTCGGCATCTGTCAGCTTCAAGACGCTCTGTACGCGCTGCGCTTCCTCTTCCTCCAGATTCAGAATGATTTTGATTTTGCAGTTGTTCAGGATGCCGCGGCCGTATTTTCCATCTTCCAAGGAAAAGAAGTCGTTCAAATCCTGCGTGGCAACCAGCACACCGCCGCCATAGCCGCGAATCGTCTTGACGGCCTCGAATACATAGTTGGCCGCCAAAGCGTTGGACGATGCGCCGATGATTTGCCAGACTTCATCTATAAAAATCTGCTTGCGGCGGGTCAGGTCCTCTTTGGCCTTATCCCACATATAATCCAGCCCGATGTACATACCCACGGTCAGCAGGTCGCCGGACAGCTCGCTGATGTCGATGCCGCGGGCGAGCACGTCGGTTGCCACCAACACGTCGACGGTACCGTCGCGGAAGGCCGAAAGGGCACGCTCGCGCTGGGCCTGACTGCGGTTGCCGTGAATCGCGGCGGCCTTGATGCCCTTGCGCTCCAGACGACGGCAGCAGCTGTCGGCGCGGTGCTTGGTGCGCATAAAGACGATGGTGCGCTCCGGGCCCTCCTTTTTGAGGAACTCGGGCAACAGGTTATTCTTGGCCTCGATGGACACCGGGAACACAAACTGGTCGACGGTGTCGGCGGTCGACGTGGCGGGCGCGATCTCCACGCGGGCCGGGTCGCTCACCAGGTCGGTGATCTCGCCCACGGCCTCCTCGTCGAGCGTCGCCGAGAACAGCAGCGTCTGGCGCTCGGCCGGCGTCTCGCGCACAATACGACGGACGGCGGGCAAAAAGCCCATGTCGAGCATGCGGTCGGCCTCGTCGAGCACCAAGACCTTGACCTCGTTCAGATGACAGGCGCCCTGCTCGATCAGGTCGACCAGACGACCCGGCGTGGCGACCAGGATGTCACAGCCGTACTTGAGCGCCGCGGTCTGCGGCTTGTAGCTCACGCCGCCCACGACGGTCACGGCGACATGGCCGGTGACGTCGGCGATCTTGCTCGCGACCTCGTCGATCTGCTGGGCAAGCTCGCGCGTAGGGGTGATGACGAGCATCACGGGACCACGGCCGTTGCCCTCGGGCTTTTTAGCACCGCGACGGCGGTTGCGGGAGCCGCGCTCGCGCACGGGTTTGGGAGGAGCGATGTGCTCCAGATTGTTCATGGTCGGCAGCAAAAAGGCGGCCGTCTTGCCGGTGCCGGTCTGGGCGGCGGCAAGCAGGTCGCGGCCCTCGAGCACCACGGGGATCGAACCGGCTTGCACGGGCGTCGGCGCCGTGTAGCCCAGGCTCTCGATAGCACGAAGCATTTCGTCGGAAAGGCCCAGCTCTTCAAAGGCGGGCAGGCTCTCGGTAGCGGACTCGACGGCCTGGGCGGCATTTGCCTCATCGGCGGCATCGAAGGCAGCCTGGGTCATGGCCTCGCGGGTCTCGTCCAGAATCTCGGCGTCCGTGACGTCGGATACAGAATTACGCATATGTTGTTGTTCCTTATCTGCACGCGCAATGGGCACGGCATGCGGCCGCGCTGGCGTGCTTGGTAGTGCGCTAATACATACAAAAACGGGTGCGCACAGAGAGGACGTTGCTCAGCACGCTGGCGATCGCTTTGGCAGCCCTATCACGCGCCGTCCAGACGCAGCAGCTCTAAGCGATGGAGCAGATTCGCCGCCGGTTAGTATACCCGTACTCCGTATGCCCCCACGTAAACCACAGATGACGAGGCGGATGAGGCGGGCCCGGGCTGATTGTCTCAATCTGTAACAGTTACGGGGCAAAACCTGCCTCAGGTGTTACAGAACAAGACAGGGAGGGATTTCCGTCCAGTCAAAACCAAATCTCTCGCTCTTCCTGCGACTTCGCACATATGACCTATAATGCTGCTTTGGCTACGCAACATATTGCGCAGCCATTTAATACGATGCCCACCGGGAGCCATTAATTTCTATCGCCATATTGGTTAGAAAGCAATCAAAGGAGGTATTTGTGGCAACAAAGACGCCGTGCTCGATCCTCTATAACGATATTCGCTCGTTCGGCGGTCTTAAACATCTCGAGATCGCCCGAATGCTCATCAATGGAAACTCTTATCTCGGCAGCACCCTGCTCGAGAAATGCTCTTCCAACCGCTCGTACCTCACCCGTTACATCGTCCATCGCGAGCCTGACCAGTGCGCGCCCGCCATCTACAGCGACTTTATCGTCGCCACGCTCAACCTTTCCGCGGCAATCTGCAGCAAGCTCGGCGGCGGCGAATCCGCCTATCAGGCAATCGCCGAGCACTATCGCGGTCCGGCCGCCAACGAAATGATGTCGGCTCTCGCCAGCTACAAGCTGGACAGCCGCCTATATGCAAATGCCCTCAATCGCATCGACAACTTTGACGGCAATGCCGTGCGCGAGAAAAGCACGCTTTACCTTATGCTCTTTGTGGCGACGGGCGCACTTGCCGATCCCGTTCAAGGCGTGGCCACCGTCGAGCGCTTTTGCGACAGCAAGACGGGCGGGCACTTTGGCACCACCGAAACTACCGTCGGACGTGACTTTATAGGCAGCCTGGAGCAGCCGCGCGCCGTCGCCCCCAACCTCGGTCTGCTCAGGACACATGCCGACAACTGCGTCGACATGCAAATCCATCCCCTCACACGCGATCCGCGCGGCACCGTGATTGGTTCTTTGCCCAAATCCTCGCCCAGCATCACCGATGTGGGCGCCGACGCATCGCGCGAACATCTTCGCATTTGGCTTGAGGGTGAGCACTGGTACGCCCAGGGCCTTGGATCGACCAACGGCACGGTGCTCGAATCGGGTGCAGGCGACGGCGATATCGTAATCGAGCCGCCCCGCGACCAACGAGAGCCCGGCAAAGTCTATCCCCCGGTGGAAATCGAAAACAGCGACAGACTTCACTTGGGTCTCTATACAACGTTTCTCGTTATTGTGGACTAGCGCAGGCGGTGATCGAAAGACGGTCATCGCCCGTCTTTCGTCTGCTACCTTCTACGTCGTAAACGACAATGCTCAGCGGCATACGTGAGCAGTGCGGCTATTATGGTACTTTACCGATAACCGCACTGCTCACGCACACGTGCGACAACCCATGCCAGACAAAGGAACGCCATGGATACTACCGACAGCGCCTATGGCGACAAACTCATCCGTCTTGACACGTTCGACACCGCCGTGGCGGTCGACCCCAGCGCCGAGGACGACGCCAAGCGTCGGTTTATGACGCTTATTCTCCAGACGACCCACCGCGACAACGGCAACATCGGGCACGTGCTGCGCGCGACCAACACGAGCGGCGAGGTCTTTGCCGTCAAGCTGCTCAAGGACAGCGCCATCCTTTCCGGCCAAGCCCCCGACCGTTCCGCCGAGCAATCGGCAGCGCACCTGGCCAACACCGCCGCGCTGTTCGAGGAGTACCGTCATCTGTGTACCGTCTCGCACCTGCGCGGATTTCCGCGCGTCTATGGCTACGGCTCGTGCGAGGATGACCCGCTCATCCTCATGGAGTGGGTCGAGGGCACCTCGCTCAAGCAGGCGCTGCCCCTGCTTCCGCACGACGCCTCGGGCGGGCTGACCACCCAGATGGTCGCCGCCGTCGGAAACGCCGTGCTTCGTGCGCTCTTGATGACCCAGGGGCTCGTGAATCCGGTCGTCCATCGCGACCTGTCGCCCGCCAATATCATGTTCCGTACCACCAGCCGAACGCTCGAGCAGCAGATTGCCGATTGCTCCTTTGACCCCTGTCTCATCGGCATGGGTTCCGCGACCATGGCCCTCGGCGATGACACAATCACCCGGCGCGCCGACATCTGGCGCTTTGCCACGCCCGCATACGCCGCGCCCGAGATGCTCACGCAGGATATCGAAGGCATCGCGGCCGTTCGCCGGCAATCGACGTCTATGCGCTTTCGAGCATTCTGTACCAGCTCTACAGCGGTCGCAAACCGTTTGACTTTGAGTCGACGGACGCCGCTGCAACCGGCTCGTTCTATCTCGTAAAGACCAAGCCCAAGCCGGCACCGCTCGAGCCGCGCTGCGAGGGCGACAAAGCACTTGTCCAGATCATCATGAAAGGCATCTCGGTCGAGCAGTGCGATCGTCCCACCGAACAGCAGATGCTCGAGGTGCTCTCGGCATACCTCACCGATGCCGAATCCGAGGGCCGCGAAGGCGCAGGAGACGAGGTCGCGATTGATATCGATTCTGGCACGCACCTTAAGGTCGACGTCGCCGGCGAGCGCGCACGAGAGATCTTGGAGCAGGCCCGGCACGATGCCATGACCCGCCGCCGCTTTATTATCGGTGGCGTTGTCGCGGCCGTTGCGGGGCTCAGCGTTATCGGGGCGGCAACCCATGGCTTTGGCATCCCCGACTACCTGGACGGCATCCGCGGTTCACTTGACGACTACACCTGGGATCAGCTGCAGGAGATTTCGCTCAAGATTAAGGCCGCCGAGACCCGTAGCGAGGCACGCGAGATTGCCAAGCGCTATCATCTGCTCGATGACAACGGGCATATCCCCTATCCATGCACCAAGCGCGTCACGCTCACCAACGGGCTGCAGGTTGGCGCGCAGCTTGTGGGCATTCGCCACGACGAGCTTCTAGACGGTACGGGCAAGGCAGGGCTAACGTTTATGTTCGACGCCGGCATTGCTGAGCGCGACGCCGCGGCCCAACCGTTGAGCGCCGGCTGGGCAGATTGCGAGCTGCGGGAATGGCTCAACGGCGACGGCCTTAAGCTGCTGCCCAACGAGTTACGCGCACTCATCAAATCTGTCAAAAAGATCTCGAATAACGTTGGCGCCGCCAGAAGCGCATCGTGCCTGAGCGAGTTGCCCGCAACCCTTTGGCTGCCCGCCATGGTCGAGTTGTGCGGTACGCAACCGCCCGATTCGTTTGCCGAGGACTATCACTACCTGGCAGACATCTACAACGGCGAGGGCAAGGAGTATCAGCTCTTCCGCGAGCTCAAGGTGAGTCCGTATACCACGAACGAGACGTTGGTTCGCCAGTGGAAGGGCAAGGACACCTGTTGGTGGGAACGAACGGCGAGTCCTGACACATCGGAGAGCGAAGGCACGCTCTATATGAACCGCGTGGGGCACGACGGCGACGTCTTTACGTACGCAACGCCTGCGGAAGAGCCAAACAAGCTAACCTGTGTGATCCCCGGGTTCTGTATCTAGGCGGCGGGCGTCTTGCCGTGACGGGACCCCTCCCCGGCAATTGTCTCGATCTGTAACACTAGCTCGGCAGATACAGGTCTAGATGTTACAGATCAAGACATTTGAGTTGACCGCAGACGCTCTGTCTCGATCTGTAACAGTTATTCGACAAAATCGGGTCTAGTTGTTACAGATTGAGACATTAGACCGGCTAAGG
>URYA01000094.1 GCA_900551975.1 uncultured Collinsella sp.
GACGGTGGATTTGGATACTGAGCTGACGTTTCCCGAGGTAACACTTTGGTGTAGTAGAGTACACCTTCAGGATCGAACTTCGATACCAGCTTATTTGCACCTATATATAGGTCGAGATCGGGGCTGCCCAGACAGAAGATTGCTCTTCCCAGGCAAAATCGAGCGTGGATTTTCTTCCGTTTGAAATCGAGCGTGGATAATCTCCCACTTTGCCGTGCCATCGAATCCAAAGTGGCAGATTATCCACGCTCATTCACTAGGCGGAAGATTTTCCACGCTCGTGTGTCCGATAATCCACGCTCGATGACGATGACCAACCTCGCCCCGGCCTATGTCTCGACCTGTAACAGTAAGAGGGTTATTCCTCCCCTATCTGTTACAGATCGAGATGTTTCGCAGAAACCCCCGCTTGCGTCTCATTCTGTAACAGTAAGAACGGTTTTCAGCCTCTTCGTGTTACGGATCGAGATGTTATCGGCCTTCCCTTGGCAATGTTTCGATCTGTAACTATAAGGAGGGTCTTCAGCCCACTCGTGTTACGGATCGAGACAAACCTGAAGCTTGGTTGGCGCCAAACACGCTGACTTATCGACATAAATAGAAACGGGCCCTGTCCCACAAGGAAACAGAGCCCGAAACTCTCATGGAGCCAGTGACAGGAATCGAACCTGCAACCCACTGATTACAAATCAGTTGCGCTACCGTTGCGCCACACTGGCACACTTGGCGCTCTCGCGCGAAGCCAATTAAGAATAAAGGAATTACGGACGGGGCGCAACAGACCCTTCGACCGACCACATCTCAAAACCCTTCGTCAGAACGAATAGTTTTAATTACAATTGCTATATATAAAACTATTCGTTCTGGCGAAGGGTTTCGCGATGCTTACTACCAAAGAAGCCGCCGAGCTGCTCGGCATCACTCCGCGCAGGGTGCAGGAGCTCATAAAAAACGGAGCACTTGAGGCCCGCAAGGCTTCTGGTGTATGGCTCATCGACAAAGACAGCGTCGACACGCGACTCCGCTCTGTGACCAAAACGGGGGGACGTCCCCGCCGCGGCCACGGTAAGAGCGAGATCGCGTTCACCCTCATGAACCGCACGTACGAAGTCGCTCAGCTGGTCTACAGTACATCGCGAAAAGACTTTACCCACATCGGTGCCGACATCGATTACGCCCACGCCCCTATTGGAGTATTTGGCCCTAATAGCCCCATATCGCTAGACTCCTTCCGCATCTGGTGGCGCGGCCGCGGTATCCCGCTCGCACGCATTGGGCTAGCCTCCCTGCTTGCAGAAGCCGCAGTCGATGTTCCCGATGAACTCGTCCAGCGAAATCTCGGCCTCTCCTTATCCGACCAGTATTGGATTAGGCCCCAAGGTTCCGGTCTCACCTGGGAGGATATCAACTTCTTCAATAACGCCTTTGATGACGTCTCGCTGTCCATTGCACCCTTTGCCCCAGAGGGAAAAGCGGCTGCCGCAAAGCCCGATAACACCTCGGACGGCAATCTTCAAAAGTACTGGACGTGCGAGGGCGAACGTCGAATTCTGCATAAGGCAGGAGCGCACCTGGACCAGGAACCTTATAACGAGCTGGTGGCGACCGCGCTCCACCGTCGCATCCTAAACGCCTGCGATTATGTGCCTTACTCGCTCGAGGGCACGGGCACTTCCGCCCTGAGCACATGCGATGTCTTCTTAACTGATGAAGAAGAGTATGTCCCTGCGTTCTATGTAAACCAGCACGCAAACGCAGATGAACGGCTAACCGACTACGAGCGATATGTAGCAAACTGCGAGGAGCTCGGGGTGACAGGCGTCAAGGATGCCCTTGACCGCATGATCGTATGTGACGACATCATTGCCAACTACGATCGTCATTGGCGCAACTTCGGCCTCGTGCGAAACGTAAACACGCAAGCTTGCAGACCTGCCCCCATCTTCGATTCGGGCTCATCGCTCTGGTGCAACATATCACTAGAGGAGCTTAGGGCGGGAGAGCACAGTTTTACCAGCGCACAATTTCATTCAAGCCCCGCCAAACAAATGTTGCTCGTCGAGGACATGGGCTGGTTTGACTGCGACAAACTCGAAGGCTTCGTTGACGAGGCAATCGAGATTCTTTCCAGAAACGACGCGCTCACGGCAAGGCTGCCATATCTAAAAGAGGCGCTAACGTGGCGCCTCGAAAGAATGATCGACATCGCTGAATGGAGTTAGCGAGGCAGCATTGCCCCGCCAACTTCCCTACCTCCCGCGCAGGGCCTTGAGCTCGGCCAGGGCATCGGGGCTCAGGCGACTGCCCAGAGTCATCTTGATTTGTGGAGCTTCCTCGGCCTCGTGCACGTCGTTGTCGATCTGTTTGATCTCGTCTACCAGCATACGGCTCGAGATGCGCGTAACGCCCTTGCCCATGACGACGGCCTGGATCGTGCCGTCGCTCGACACTACAGAACACGCGCGGCCTTCCTCGCGCGCCTCGATGCAGAGCTTCTGCACCACGGTATCGGCCGAAACACCCGTCGGCGAAAACTCAATGCGCACACCGCGGGCCGGTAGGTTGGGGCGCTCGCTGGAGATATTGCCCGCGCCGTCAAATACGATCACGGCCTCGTAGCGGCCCTGGGCAAACGCAGCTACGTCATTAATGAGCGCCGTGCGCGCCATATCGTGAACGTCGCTGGAATACGGATCGTCGGAATGGTCGTACACGAGCTTTTCGTAGCGCGGCGTGCAGTGGATCACGTTGTAACCGTCGACCACCAGCAGCTCGGGCTTGTTGGAGTGCACCGTCGAGACTGGGTCGGCGATAGCCTGCGCAAACGCATTGCCGCCCACGCCATAGGTCGCGGCCGAAACAATCGGCTTGGCCGAGCCCTCGCCAAAGCGCTTGGCCTTGGACTTGGCACGGTTCTTTTTGGACATGCGCTACTCCTCCCCCATCAGCTCGCCGGCGTTGCGGCGCAGCCACTCAAAGCACAGCGCCGTGGTCGCCTGGGCAACATTGAGGCTCTCGGTCATACCGCGCTGGGGAAGCTTGGTCAAAAAGTCGCATTTCTCGAGCACCAGACGCGAGATGCCGTCGCCCTCGGAGCCCATGACGAGCGCCACGCGGCCCTCGAAAGGAGCATCCCAGCAACTGCCTTCGGCGTGCTCGGAAGCACCGCCCACCCAAAAACCAGCGGCCTTAAGATCGTCGAGCGCACGGGCGATGTTGGGCACTTGCGCGATAGGCAGATGCATGACGGCGCCGGCTGAAGTCTTGTAGCTGCCCACAGTCACGCCGGCAGCGCGCTTGTTGGCGATGATGACGCCGGCCGCGCCCACAACCTCGGCGGAGCGCACGATGGCACCAAAGTTGCCGTCGTCAGTCACGTGGTCGAGCACCACGACAAGTGCCGGGCCCTCGCCTGCGCGGTCGAGAATATCGGCGACATCGGCATAGGGGAAGTTGCCAACCTCGAGCGCGATGCCCTGGTGAGCGCCATGGCTCGACAGTGCGTCGAGCTGCGCGCGCGGCACATACTTAATGCGGACACCCGCGGCGTTGAGGTCGTCGACCAGGCGCGACAAGGCGGCATCGCGCTCCCCGCCCTCGGCAATGAGCGCGCACTTGATGGGAAAACCAGTGCGCAGCGCCTCGGCGGCAGCACGGCGACCTTCGATAAACTCGCCCTTGGGAGCCTGGACAGCGTCGCGGTTGCGATCGCGCTGCGGACGTGCGGCCTGAGTGCGATCACGCTGGCCCTTGGGAGCGGCAGCGCGGTCGTTGCGGCGAATCGGACGCGAGCCAGAAGCAGCCTGCTTGCCGCCACGAGGCGCACGCTTGCGATTGTCGGCCATAAGACGGCCTCCTTAAATAGAAAACGAACAAGAATCGACCGTCCGAGCCACGGCACCTTGCCTTTCAATCGTCGGGCATGACCACCAGGTCTATGCCTTCCTCTTTCAAGGCAATCTGCAACACCTCGAACGGTCGACAAATACTAGAGGGTCTTAATACGAGTACCCGCGGCCGTATCCTCAATCGTCAGTCCCAGGTCCTTGAGCTGATCACGGATGGCATCTGCCAGATCCCAGTTCTTGGCGGCGCGGGCCTCGGCGCGGGCCTCGAGAATCTTGGCAGCGGCCTCGTCCACGTCGTCACCCGTGTAGGCGACCAGGCCGGCGGCAACGCCCAGCAGGCCCAGCGGCAACTCGACCTTGGGCTCGGGAAGCTCAACGCCAAACGTATCGAGCAGCTCGACCAGCGTATCGGCGGCAGGACTGCGGCCTTGTCGGCAGCATCGCCCGCCTGCTCCAGGTACTGGTTGCACTCGGTCACAAAGCCAAAGACAGCACCCATGGCACCGGCGGTGTTAAAGTCGTCGTCCATGCACTCCTTAAAGGCGGCGCGGGTCTCGGCGGCCTTGGCGGCAAACGCCTCGGATGCTGCCTCATCGGCATCGGCCGTCGCGTGGCTTGCAGCCCAGCGCAGGTTCTCGACCGTACCGGCGATACGCGTGAGCGAGTTCTCGGCACCCTCCAGGCGCTCCCAAGAAAAGTCGAGCGGCGAGCGATAGCTCGTCTGCAGCATCAACAGGCGCAGGGCGGCAGCGGAGTGCTGCTCGAGGACCTCGGCCAGCGTAAAGAAGTTGCCGAGCGACTTGGACATCTTCTCGCCGTCTACCAGCAGCATGCCCGTGTGCATCCAGGTGTTGGAGAAGCCCTGGTGCCAGGCGCAGGTGGCCTGGGCACACTCGTTCTCGTGATGCGGGAAGGCAAGGTCGGAGCCACCGCCGTGGATGTCGATCGGAGTACCCAGGTAGCGATGCACCATGGCGGCGCACTCGGTGTGCCAACCGGGACGGCCCTCGCCCCAGGGGCTCGGCCAGCTGGGCTCGCCGGGCTTGGCGGCCTTCCATAGGGCAAAGTCGAGCGGGTCGTTCTTGTCCTCGTTCTCCTCGATGCGCGCGCCAACCATAAGGTCGTCGATGTTGCGGCCCGAGACCTGACCATAGTTGGGATCGCTGCGCACGGCAAAGTACACATCGCCGTTATCGGCTGCGTAAGCGTGGCCCTGCTCGATAAGCGTCTTGATCATGGCGATCATGGGGCCGATCTCCTTGGTGGCGCGGGGGCGCACATCGGGATCGAGCACGTTGGCGGCGCGCATGACGCCGATGAACTTGTCGGAGAACTCCGTCGCGACCTCGGCGGCCGTGCGGCCCTGCTCGTTGGCGCGCTTGATGATCTTGTCATCGACATCGGTGAGGTTCTGGGCGAACGTGACCTCGTAGCCGCTCGCGATGAGCCAGCGACGAATCACGTCAAAGCTGATGAACGTGCGGGCATTGCCGATATGGATGTTGTCGTAGACCGTGGGGCCGCACACGTACATGCGGACCTTGCCGGACTCGATGGGCTGGAACTCTTCCTTTTTATGGGTAGCGCTGTTGTAGATACGCATTCGTTACTCCTTAACGGTTTTCTGTAGCAGGCAGACGGCCCAGGCGCCGATTCCCTCGCCCTGGCCTTCCCAACCGAGCTTTTCGGTCGTAGTGGCGGCGACGCCCACGTTTTCGACGTCAACGCCCAGGGCATGGGCAAGGTTGGCGCGCATGGCATCGCGGTGCGGGGTGATCTTGGGTTGCTGACAGGCAATGGTGCAATCGGCATCGACAAACTCGAAGCCCAGCTCGCGCGCATAGTCCATCACGCGAGCGAGCAGCACCATCGAGTCGGCGCCCTCATAGGCGGGATCGGTGTCGGGGAATAGCTTGCCGATGTCTCCCCCGCGGCAGGCGCCCAGAATGGCGTCGGCCAAGGCGTGCGCGAGCACATCGGCATCCGAGTGGCCCAGCAGGCCGCGCTCGTAGGGAATGTCGACACCGCCGATGATACATCGACGCCCCTCCACCAGACGGTGGACGTCGTAGCCATGGCCAATGCGCAGGTTACTGAACATGGGGAAGGTCCTCTCCCTCGGCCATGCGACCGAGCAGAATCGCGGTTACAGGACGCAGGTCCTCGGGCACCGTCACCTTAAGGTTGTCGCGCGGGCTCTGAACGCAACGGACGCGTCCGCCCATGCGCTCGACCAGTGACGAATCATCCGTGCCGATAAAGCCCTCGGCAATCGCCGCGGCATGGGCGCGCTTCATGGCGTCGACACTAAAGATCTGCGGCGTCTGCGCGGCCCAATAGAGCTCACGCGGCGGCGTCTCGACGATGTTATCGCCGTCAACGAGGGCTTCCTCCAGCGCGTATTCAAGGAAGTGCTCGATGTTGACATTCAGCTGCCGCTGCCGCGCATGACTTGGCAGGACGCCATGGACAAGTACGGCT
>URYA01000095.1 GCA_900551975.1 uncultured Collinsella sp.
TCGCGCCGGACTGAATGAGCGCGGGCAATGCCTGCGAGACGAGCTGGCGGAGCGTGTCGATGTCGTTCGTGTAGTGGCTCATGATGTCGCCGTGCTGGTGGCTGTCAAAATAGCGGATGGGCAGCTTCTGCATCCCGCCGAACATCTCGCAGCGCAGTTTGTGCAGAAAGCCCTGCGTCATATACGCCATGAGCTGCGTGTAGACCGTCATGGAGAGAATGGAGAGCGCGTAGAGCACGACGAGCAGCGTGAGATAGGGCACGATCTCCGCCTTGGCGGCGGCCCAGTCGCGGCTGATGTACCACTTTTCAATGATCTGGATGATGTTCTGCGTGAAGAGCGAGGGAACGGAGGATACGATGGAGGAGAACAGGATGCAGACGAAGGTGACGGGGGCGAGCACGGGGTAGTAGGAAAAGAGCTTCTTCACCGTGCGCCCCAGGGCGGCGGGACCGAGATCGCGCCGCGTGGGATCGGCGTGCGGATTCACTTTAGGCATTCTCGTCGCCTCCGTTCGTCTGGGATTCGTAGACCTCGCGGTAAATCTCGGAGGTCTTGAGCAGCTCCTCGTGCGTGCCGGTGCCCACTACGTGGCCGTCGTCGAGCACGATGATCTGGTCGGCGTGCATGATGGTCGCGATGCGCTGGGCCACGACCACGAGCGCGGCGTCAGTAACGTTTTTGGCCAGCTCCTCGCGTAGGCGCGCGTCGGTCTTGTAGTCGAGGGCACTAAACGAGTCATCGAACACCACGACCTCGGGCTTTTTAGCCAACGCGCGGGCGATGGCCAGGCGTTGGCGCTGACCGCCCGAGACATTGGAGCCGCCCTGGCTGATGGGGGAGTCGTAGCCGTCCTCGCGCTCGGCGATAAAGTCCTCCGCCTGGGCGACGCGTGCTGCCTGGCGCATATCCTCGTCACTCACCATGTCGCCGGCAAACTTGAGGTTGCTCTCGACAGTGCCCGAGAACAGGCGACCCTGCTGCGGGATGTAACCAATGCGGCGGCGCAGCTCGGAAAGGGTCATGTCGCGCACGTCGATGCCGTCGAGCGAAATGCTGCCGCCCGTGACGTCGTACAGGCGCGGAATCAACTGCACGAGCGTGGACTTGCCCGAGCCCGTGGAGCCAATGATGCCGAGCATCTGGCCGGCGTGCGTGGTGAAGTTCACGCCGCTGATGACGTCGGCACGGGCATCGGGATACTGGAAACTCACGTCGCGGAAGGTGAGCTCACCGCGCGGCGCGCTGGCTGCGGGCAGTTTGGGCGAGACAGGGTCGTTGATGCTCGTGGGGCAAGTGATGACCTCTTCCACGCGCTCGGCTGCGACCTCGGCACGGGGCAGGATGACCGAAACCATGGTGAGGATCATAAACGCCATAACGATCTGCATGGTGTAGGAGATAAACGCCATCATGTTGCCGACCTGCATTACGCCGTCGGACACGCCCTGCGCGCCAAACCACACGATGAGCACGGTGATGCAGTTCATGACGAGCATCATCAGCGGCATCATAAAGCTCATGGCGCGGTTGGTGTAGAGCTGCGTGGTCATCAGGTCGAGCGAAGCCTTGTCAAAACGCTCGAGCTCATGCTCCTCGCGGTTGAACGAGCGGATGGGCATAAGACCGTCGAGCAGCTCGCGGGCGGTAAGGTTCACGCGGTCCACAAAGCTCTGCATCTTTTTGAACTTGGGCATGGTGAGGCCCATAAGCACGCCGACGACGGCCGAGACCGCGATGATGGCCACGGCGATGGTCCACTCCAGGCCGGTGTGGTTGGCCAGGACACGCATGACGGCGACGATGCCCATGACGGGGGCCATCAGGCACATGCGGATAAACAGGGTTGCGGCCATCTGGATCTGCTGAATGTCGTTGGTGCAGCGGGTGATGAGCGAGGCCTGGCTAAACTTGCCCACCTCGGCCGGCGAGAAGTGCATAACCTTGTTGAAGGTCTCGCGGCGCAGGTCGCGGGCGATGGAGCAGGCGGTGCGCGAAGCCACGGCGCCGGTCAGGATGGTGGCGACCAGCGACACCAGACACAGACCAAACATTGTGGTCGCCATGCGGCCCAGGTAGGCGTTCTGCACGTCGGCGGGGTCGATGCCCTGTGCCTTGTACTCGTCCTGCACGTAGCTCACGGCGCGCTGGGTGACGATGGAGCCCGACATGGAGCCCATTTTGTCAGCCATATTGTTGGCACCATCGACGAGCTTGCTCTGATCAACCAGGCCGCCATCGATACCAAGACGCAGGCTCTTCATGGTGATCTTGCCGCCATCGGAATCGATCTGCTTTTGCATGTTCTGTGCGGCTGCGGCCTTTTGCTGCATCTCGGCGAGCTGCTCGGGCGTCATCGCTGCCATCTGCTCGGGGGTGGGCATGGCCTGGGCGGTGCTGTCGCCTTTCTCGCTGGACGAGCCCATCATGTCGCCCATGGAGTTGGCGTCAATGCCCTGGTTGAGCGAAAGGACGACAGTCTCGGGCAGACTCATAATGTCGGCAATCTTGCCTCCATCGGCACGCTCTTCCTCGGTACCCTTGTACGTTCGAATACCGTTATTGTCCGCCTTGCTAAACACGGCCTCCACAGCTTTGGCGTCCTTGGCGCTCATAAAGAGTTCGAGGTCGTCGAGCGATTCGGCGCGGATGGTGTCGGGCACGGGCGAGGCGATACCGCCTTGCTGCACGCCCACGTCGACGATATCGCTCATATAGGTAGGCAGCGCCAGGTCGGCGTTGCAGCTGATTACGATAAGCACGATAGCTGCGAACAGTGCCAGGACATGCTTTTTAAAGAGCTTGAGAATCCTCACTCGGCATCTCTCCTTTCTTGATTGCGGTCGATAATTTCGTTGGCACGTCTTAAAAGGCGCACCATCTCTTGGGTATCTGTTTCGCCGAGCTGCTCGAGGAAAGCCGTGGTGCGGTCCTCGAATTCCCGACGCTTGATTTCAAGATCATGGAATCCCTTGTCGGTCACCGTGACGTGTACGCGACGACGGTCGGTCTTTGAGTGCTCACGCTCAACCCAGCCCTTGGCTTCGAGAGCGCGTAGGATATTGGCGATGCGGGCACTCGAGACCCAGGCGCGATCAGCGAGTTCGCTCGGCGTGAGCGAACCGCCGGCGAGTATGAGGGCGCGCATGACGGCCATCTCGCCGCCGAGAGCTTTGTCCGCAAAGCGCGAAATGCGCTGATGCATGCTGCCAAACTCGGTAAGGAGCTGACGCCCAAGTTCACGGAAATCGGTATCTTCCACCGAAAACCCCTAACACTAGAAACTATTTTCGGTGAAAGATGATACCCTTGCACGCGCGCCCTATACAGTAGATTTTGAGACATGCCTAGAAAACTACCTTTAGGCGACCTCCGTGCACCGTCGGTGCCAGTAAAGTTAGGGAGTAGATCTCTAGGCATGTCCTAAAGCCTACTCAGAGGCACTTTACCCTGCTAAAGCTGGCATAACAGCTAGAGCGAACGTCGTACAAAGGCAAGGAAAAATAACATACAAATCGGTGAACGGTAGTTGTTCGCGCTCGCATTTCCTGCGGGTTTGTAAAAAACGCCCTTATGATATAAAAAAAGAAACATATAACAGCCCAGATGGAGAGGGTCGCTATGTTATCCTTCTCAAACGGGTGAAATCTTGGGTTTTGGGTTGCAGTTCCAAGGTGGACAAACGTTTTTCCCTGCACCAACGTGTGATGAAGAACGGAAGAAGCCGGTAGTGCAAACCGAAAATTCAAGAATTCAATAAGCAGCGGTGTGAGAGAGCGCCGCATTACACGTAACTAGGAGCGTGGTTACACAATGCAGGAGGCATGGGAAGGCTTCAAGGAAGGCATCTGGACGGGAGAGGTTGACGTCCGAGACTTCATCCAGAAGAACTACACCCCCTACGAGGGCGACGAGTCGTTCCTCGCCGGCCCGACCGAGCGTACCAAGGAGCTGTGGGGCGAGGTTCTCGACCTGCTGCTTAAGGAGCGCGAGCAGGGCGGTGTCCTCGATATGGACACCAAGACCGTCACGGGTATCGTGAGCCACCCCGCTGGCTACATCGATAACGCCCACCGCGAGAAGGAGACCATCGTCGGCCTCCAGACCGACAAGCCGCTCAAGCGCGCGCTGCACGTCAACGGCGGTATCCGCATCGCTTGCCAGGCTGCCAGCCAGCACGGCTATAAGGTCGATGAGAACGTTGTCGAGCGCTACACCTTCGAGCGCAAGACCCACAACGCTGGCGTCTTCGATGTCTACACCCCCGAGATGCGCGCTTGCCGCTCGGCTCACATCATCACCGGTCTGCCCGATGGCTATGGCCGCGGCCGCATCATCGGCGACTACCGTCGTGTTGCCCTGTACGGCGTCGACTACCTGATCAAGGACAAGGAGGCCCAGAAGGCTTCCACCCCGACGGTCATGACCGCCGACAACATCCGCGATCGCGAGGAGCTGCAGGAGCAGATCCGCGCCCTCGGCGAGCTCAAGATGATGGCCGAGACCTATGGTTTCGACATTTCCAACCCTGCTACCAACACGCAGGAGGCCATCCAGTGGATGTACTTCGCCTACCTTGCTGCCGTCAAGGAGCAGAACGGCGCTGCCATGTCCATCGGCCGTACCTCTACGTTCATCGACATCTACGCTGAGCGCGACCTTGCCAACGGTACCTTCACCGAGGAGCAGATCCAGGAGTTCGTGGATCACTTCATCATGAAGCTTCGCATGGTCAAGTTTGCCCGTATCCCCAGCTACAACCAGCTGTTCAGCGGCGACCCCGTGTGGGCTACCCTGGAAGTTGGCGGCATCGGCATGGATGGCCGCTCCATGGTCACCAAGACCGACTTCCGCTTCCTGCATACCCTGGAAAACATGGGCCCCGCACCGGAGCCGAACCTGACCGTTCTGTACTCCTCTGCTCTGCCCAAGACCTTTAAGGATTACGCCTCCAAGATCTCTATCAAGACTTCCTCCGTCCAGTACGAGAACGACGATGTGATGAAGCCTGTCTGGGGCGACGACTACTCCATCTGCTGCTGCGTTTCCGCAACCCAGACCGGCAAGGAGATGCAGTTCTTTGGCGCACGTGCCAACCTGGGCAAGTGCCTGCTGTATGCCATCAACGGCGGTATGGACGAAAAGCTGCATGAGCAGATTGGCCCTCACTATGCCCCCATCACTGCAGAGTACCTGGATTATGACGAAGTTATTGCCAGGTATGACGTTATGATGGATTGGCTGGCAGGCCTGTACGTCAATGTGCTGAACCTGATCCAGTACATGCACGACAAGTACTACTATGAGGCGGCGGAAATGGCCCTGATCGATACCGATGTGCGCCGCACCTTTGCCACCGGTATTGCCGGCTTCAGCCATGTAGTTGACTCCCTGAGCGCAATCAAGTACGCCAAGGTCAAGTGCGTGCGTGACGAGACCGGTCTGGTCACCGATTACGAGATCGAGGGCGAATTCCCCCGTTACGGCAACGATGACGACCGCGCCGATGATATCGCTGTCTGGCTGCTGCGCACCTTCCTGGAGAAGATCAAGCGCCGCCACACCTACCGCAACTCCGAGGCTACCACCTCTATCCTGACCATCACCTCCAATGTGGTATACGGTAAGGCAACCGGCGCAATGCCGGATGGCCGCGCAGCCTTTACCCCGTTTGCCCCCGGTGCAAACCCGGCTTACGGCGCAGAGCAGAACGGCCTGCTGGCCAGCCTGAACAGCGTTGCCAAGCTGCCCTACCACTGGGCACTGGACGGCATCTCCAACACCCAGACCATCAACCCCGAGGCACTGGGCCACAGCGAGGGCGAGCGCGTGGAAAATCTGGTGCAGGTGCTGGACGGCTACTTCGATCAGGGTGCCCACCACCTGAACGTGAACGTCTTTGGCAAGGAGAAGCTGCTGGACGCCATGGAGCACCCCGAGAAGGAAGAGTACGCCAACTTCACCATCCGCGTTTCCGGCTACGCCGTCAAGTTCATCGACCTGACCCGTGAGCAGCAGCTGGACGTGCTGGCACGCACCTGCCATGGCGCTCTGTAAGGCCCTTGGGTACGTCCACTCGCTGGAATCCTTCGGCTCGGTGGACGGCCCCGGCGTGCGCTTTGTGGTGTTTTTGCAGGGGTGTGCCCTGCGGTGCAAGTACTGCCACAACCCCGAAACATGGGCAGAGGGCGGCGAGGCGTGGACGGCAGAAGCGCTGTTCCAGCGGGTATACCGCTACCGCAACTACTGGGGCAAAAAGGGCGGCATCACGGTCAGCGGCGGCG
>URYA01000096.1 GCA_900551975.1 uncultured Collinsella sp.
CCCAGGCCGTCGCGGTAGTCGTCGCAGTGGAAGATGGAGACTGCCTGGCCGTGGCCCTTGAGAATCTCGAGCATGTCGGGCAGGTAGTACTCGGACTGCGCGTTGTCGTTGCCGATCTCGCTGATGTGGGCGGCGAGCTGCGCGCCGTCGAAGGCGTAGCAGCCGGCGTTGCACTCGAGCAGCGTGGCGGCCTGCTCGGGCGTGCAGTCCTTCTGCTCGATGATGCGCTCAATCTGGCCGTCGGCGCCCAGCTTGATGCGGCCGTAGCCAAAGGGATCGGGCGGGGTCATGGTCATGACGGTGCAGGCGAGCTCGCCGGTAGCGACGGTCTGCGCGAACTTGGCGACGGTGTCGGCGGTGATGAGCGGCAGGTCGCCGTTGAGCACGACGACGGGGCCTTGCATGATGCCGCATGCCTCGAGCGCGACCTTTACGGCGTGGCCGGTGCCCAGGCGCTCGGTCTGTTCGACGCACTCGACCTTGGTGGCGCTGTTGGCGTAGGCGCCGTCGATAAGGGCGCGCATCTCGTCGGCGTGGCTGCCGATGACAACCACGACGCGGCTGCAGCCGGCCTTGATGGTGGCGTCGACGATCCACTGGACCATGGGCTTACCCAGGATCTTGTGCGAAACCTTGCAGTGGTTCGACTTCATGCGGGTGCCCTCGCCGGCGGCGAGGATAATTGCGGTTGCGTCCATGTGATCTCCTGTTACGTTATAGAGACGTGTGTTTGGAAACGATACACGGCGCAATATGATACCGCAGGCATATGATGAGCGCGTAACGATTGGCGCATGGCGGCCGATGTCGGTTCCGCCGGCGTGACGTTTGCGCTGGTTGTGCATGGCGGCGGCACTGCGGCGTTGGCGTTTGAGCGAGGGGATGGGGGTGTCCGTGGATATCATGCGAGAGGAATCGGGCAACGAACCCGTCGCGGCATTCTCGATGTCGCATCCGGCTGTGCCGGCACTCTATATAGTGCTGACGCTGGGGCTCACCATGTTCTCGATGCAACCGGTGCTGATCGCGCTGTCGCTTGCGGGCGGGCTGGCGTATGGGTTTGCGACGCGCGGCGTCGCACGCACGTTGGGGGCACTTCGCTGGCAGCTGCCGGTGATTTTGATTATCGCGGTGCTCAACCCGTTATTTAGCGCTTCGGGCTCGACGGAACTGTTCCGTATTGGCATGCGTGCGGTGTATCTGGAGAGTATGGTATACGGCCTGTGTATGGGCGGGCTGTTTGTGGCGAGCGTGCTGTGGTTTGAGGCCGCGGCGTCGATGCTTAGCTACGACAGGGTGCTTGCGCTTTTGGGTAACACCGCGCCGGTGATCGCGCTCATGATCTCGATGTGTATGCGGCTTATCCCGCAGTTTTTGCGTCGCGGTCGTACGGTGCTGGCGGTGCAGGATGCGATTGATGTGCCGGGCCGCTCGCCGGCCGACCCTGTGCGTTCGCGCCTACGGGCATCGAGCGTGTTGATGGGCTGGGGCATGGAAGATTCGCTGGAGCGTGCGGACGCCATGCGCTCCCGTGGGTGGGGCGCCGCGGCGCGTCGCACGACGTACGCGCGGTATCGGCTGGCGCGCGGCGACGTTGCCGCGCTGGTTGGGCTTGCGCTGTTTGGCGTGGCCACGGCGGCAGTGGCGTGGACCGCGACGATGCAGTATTCGTTTTATCCGCAGCTCTCGGTGCCGGCGCCGTGGCCAGGCTATGTCGTGTACGCCGCCTGGATGGTGTTGCCTTGCGCGTTGCACGCGATTGATGAGAAGAGGTTTGGCTGATGGCTCGGTTTGATAGGAGCTCGGCGGCGGGTGTGGCATATGGCTCGGCCGCGCCGGCGATTGAGGTGCGAGGCCTTAGTTTTGCCTATCCCGGGGTCAAGGCACCGGTGCTCGAGGGGCTTGATTGGCGTGTTTCCCAAGGTGCGTTTGCACTGCTTGTTGGCGGTACCGGTTCGGGCAAGTCGACGCTGCTGTCGCTGCTCAAGCCCGAGATCGCTCCGGCGGGCGAGCGCACTGGCGAACTGCGCGTGCTGGGCGAGAACGTTGCCGACATGGACGTGCGGGCATCGGCAGAGCGCGTGGGTTATGTGTTTCAGGATCCCGAGAACCAGATTGTGTGCGAGACCGTGTGGCACGAGATGGCGTTTGGCCTAGAGAATCTGGGTGTGTCGCGCGACGAGATGCGCCGCCGTGTTGCCGAGACCAGCTATTTCTTTGGGCTGGAAGATTGGCTTCACCGCGATACTGACACGCTTTCGGGCGGTCGCAAACAGTTGCTGTCGCTTGCCGCCGTCCTGGCGCTGCGCCCGCGCGTGCTGCTGCTCGACGAGCCCACGTCTCAGCTCGATTCCGTTGCTGAGAAGAATTTTCTGCACGCGCTGTTTCGTGTGAATCGCGAGCTGGGCTGCACGGTTGTTGTGGCGACGCATCAGCCGCGCCCAATGCTCGAATACGCGACGTGTGCGTACCGGATTGAGGACGGTCGCGTGCGCGAGGTGGCGGATATGGCTTCTTTGGGACGCCGAGAATCGCTGTTTTCCGATGACATGTAGGGGTGGGGTGCCATCCGATGTGCAAATAAAGGAGTATTCAGCAGGCGTGAGGACAATTTGGGCTCTCCAGAGCCGCCCGGGGACGTATCGAGCGCGAAAAAAAGTTCAGAATTGGACAAATCGTCAGAATTTGTGGCGCAAACGTCGCTCGAAAACGGCTCGGAAGCTTTCCCGCGCACGGATGGAAGCAGAATACTCCAAAAAATGCACGGCGGGTCGGCTACCACCCTGTCGGAAGGCTGGTTTCGCTACGATCGCGCGGGCGGTTGGGTGCTGCGCGGGCTCGACGTGGCGTTTTCGGCCGGTGCGGTGCATGCGATCGTGGGCGGCAACGGATGCGGTAAGTCGACGATACTCTCGGTGCTGGCGAAGACCGCCAAGCTGCAGCGCGGCCGCATGGTGCGCGGAGCGGCCTCGGCGGCGCTGCTGCCTCAGAATCCCAAAGCATTGTTGGTTGCCGAGACGGTTCGCGATGAGCTGATAGAATGGGCTTCGACCTGCGGATATGACGAGAACTTGGCGCGGGAGCGTGCGGCGCAACTGGGATTGGACGGCCTGGAGACGCGCCACCCCTACGACCTCTCGGGCGGGCAGCGTCAACTGCTTGCATTGGCAAAACTGCTGCTAATCGGCCCCGAACTGCTATTGCTCGATGAGCCCACCAAGGGTCTAGACCTGTTCAGCCGCCGCATCATCGCCCGCGCCCTGCGTGACCATGCGAAGGCTGGCGGCACCGTCATCATGGCTACGCACGATTTGGACTTTGCCGAGCAGGTAGCCGACGACGTCGCCATGATGTTTGACGGCGAGATTGCCTGCATGGAGCCGCCGGCCGACTTCTTTGCCGACAACGTGTTCTATAGGGCGTGATGGGATGACGGACTGTCGTTTCTCGCGTTTGCTTGCAAAACTGGAGATCCCGCTGTTGTTGGCGGTGCCGGCGGTGATGGCTGCCGCGTTGCTGGCGGGTGTTGAGCAGGCAGCGTTGGCCATGCTGGTTGTGGTGGCGTTGGTGCTTGCGCTGTTCTTTGCGGGTTATGAGGCATCTCGTCCGGGCCTGCGCCAGATTATGCCCACGCTGGTGCTGGCGGCGCTGGCGGCGGCGGGGCGCATCCTGTTTGGGCCCATTCCCGACTTTAAACCGGTGAGCGCCATCGCCATTATCGCGGGGGCGACGCTTGGTCGCCGCAATGGTTTTATGGTTGGCGCGCTGGCGGCGCTGACCAGCAATTTCTTTTTTGGGCAGGGCATGTGGACGCCGTGGCAGATGTATGCTTGGGGGCTCGTGGGATACGTTGGCGGTGCGCTGGCGTATACGGGTGCATTCGACCGCGCCGATGGCACCGTGCGCATGCCGGCGCTACTGACCTACGGCTTTGCTTCGGGTTTGCTGTACGGCGTGGTGATCAACGCCTATGACATCATCGGTTTTGTGCAGCCGCTCACGTGGGCGGGTGCCGTGGCGCGTCTTGCCACGGCAGTGCCGTTCGATATTACGCACGGCCTTGCGACCTGCGTGTTCTTGGCCGCCCTGTACAGACCCTGGTGTCGCCGCATCAACCGAGTCGTCGTGAAATACGGGCTGTAGAGCTGGTTGCGCCGGGGCGGGAATCAATACTGATGAAGTACCATTTCAAAACTATGCCGGTTTACGGGGCTAGATTGACGCAGACAGACTATATCGGCTTTTTTCGAAATAGAGCAATCCGTTTACCTGCGGTTTTATTATTTCGGAATTGCGTATGGTTGGGGGTTCGCGATTCAGCCCCGTAAACCGGCATAGTTTTGAAATAGCCGGCTGATACGACGGGCATCGTGGCCCTCGGAGAGCCAAATTGATCCGTTTTCTTTCGCCTCCAGACGTTCCCAGGGAATCAGCTGAACCCGCCCGCCACGAAATCGGTCTATCTACTACGTTTGGCCCGACACCCCCAACCACAACCGTGTTTTATGAAAAACCGTAGGCTTTCTACCTGCGGTTTTCTTTTTGCGTTGTTCACTGTGGTTGAGGGTAGTGGCTTAAACGTAGTAGATGGGCCAGTTTCGTGGCAAGCGAGCTGCGTGGATGATCTCGCGAAGTGAAAATGATTCCTTTTCCTTCGTCCCCAGGAGATCAGTTGGGGCTAGAGCTCTAGCGTGAGGGTGACGGGGCAGTGGTCGCTGCCAAAGATGTCGCCGCGGATGCCGGTGTCGCGT
Source organism: uncultured Collinsella sp. (assembly GCA_900551975.1). GTDB lineage: Bacteria > Actinomycetota > Coriobacteriia > Coriobacteriales > Coriobacteriaceae > Collinsella. The sequence continues at coordinate 4,752 of URYA01000096.1, forward strand.
ACGTTGTCGGCGATTGCGTCGCTTACCAGGAAGTAGTCGATGCGCCAGCCGGCGTTGTTCTTGCGGGCATTAAAGCGGTAGCTCCACCAGCTGTAGACGCCCTCGACGTCCGGATTTGCCGCGCGCCAGGTATCGGTAAAGCCGGCGTCGAGCAGCTCGGTAAACTTGCCGCGCTCCTCGTCCGAAAAGCCTGCGTTGCCACGGTTGGACTTGGGGTTCTTAAGGTCGATCTCCTCATGCGCCACGTTAAAGTCGCCGCAAGTTACGACGGGCTTGCCGGTCTCGCGTTCAAGCGCGCTCAAAAAGCCGCGATAGGCATCGTCCCAGGCCATGCGCACATCGATGCGTGCGAGCTCATTTTGGGCGTTGGGCGTATAGACGTCGACAAACCAAAACTTGTCGAACTCGAGCGCGCAGACGCGGCCCTCGGTCGCGGCCTGCGCCACGAGCTCGGCCGCCTCGCCCTCGCTGGCGTAGGGTAGCAGTGCGTCGGCGTGCAGCACGCGCAGCGGTTCCTGTCGGCTAAAGACCGCAGTGCCAGAATAGCCTTTACGCTCGGCGTAGCTCCAGGTTTGGTGATAGCCGGGCAGGTCGATATCGACCTGGCCCTCTTGCAGCTTGGTTTCTTGCAGCGCCAGGATATCGACGTCGAGTTCTTGCGCGATCTGGATAAAGCTCGGGTCTTTTTTGAGCACGGCGCGCAGGCCGTTGACGTTCCACGAGGCGAAAGTGTAAGTCTGAGGCATGGTGTCCTTTCGACGGGGTTGGCAGGCTTAAGATTAGCGCAACAGGGGCGGGGCGGAGTCCGCGAGTGATGGTGCAAACGCCGCCGTCCCGGAGACACGGACGGAGGACATATATGACGCAGGCAATATCGGACCCCAAACAGGCCTCCGCCGCGCTGGCGGAGCTGTTCGAAACCCATAGCCACGTGGTCTTCTTTGGCGGCGCGGGCGTTTCCACGGCAAGCGGCATTCCCGATTTCCGCAGCGTGGACGGTCTGTATCACCAGCGGTTTTCCTATCCGCCCGAGACTATGCTCTCGCACAGCTTCTGCGAGGCGCATCCGGCGGAGTTTTTCGACTTCTACCGGACCAAGATGATCGCCCTTAACGCCAAGCCCAACCACTGCCATGCCAAGCTGGCCGAGCTGGAGCGCGCCGGCAAGCTCGACGCCGTGGTGACGCAAAACATCGACGGCCTGCATCAGATGGCCGGCTCACAGCGCGTGTTTGAGTTGCACGGATCGGTCCATCGCAACATTTGCCAGTCGTGCGGCGCGGTCTATAGCGCCGAGTGGATTTGCCCGCGCGAGCACGAGGACGCCGCGGGCGTGCCTGTGTGTCCTGCGTGCGGCGGGCGCATCAAGCCCGATGTGGTGCTGTATGAGGAGAGTCTGGATATGCAGATGATGGAGCAGGCGCTGGAGTATATCAGCCGGGCGGATATGCTCATCATCGGCGGCACGTCTCTGGTGGTCTATCCGGCGGCAGGACTGGTGCAGTACTACCGGGGCCACAAGC
>URYA01000097.1 GCA_900551975.1 uncultured Collinsella sp.
GTCGTAGCTGCCACCCGCCGCCGGTGCAATCTTGGCAGCAAGGAGCGGCGGGCGCTTGGCCGGGACTTCGCCCTCCCCCTGCGGCGACGGCTCGACCGCCACCTCGTAGGCGCGATGCGTCGTCGTCCCTCGCGACCAAGCAGGCTCAAAGGACATGGTCCTGCCGCGCAGCAGGTCCAGCACGGACACGATGGAATGCTCGGATACCGGCAACTGACGCTCGGCGACAAAGCCGCTGCGGGCAAAGTCGTACGATGCCGAGCGCGAACTCGTGATGTCGCTCAGGTAGGCGACCGTCATTGCGACAAAGTCGAGCAGCTTTGTCGACATGTCATCGAAAGCCTCGGGCACATGGGCAAACGTAAGCTTCTTGCCATAGGAGAACGTACCGCCGCGCACATAGGCATCGGCCATGCCGTCGATATCCTTAACCACGTAGGACACCGAACCGCAGCGAATGCGAAACTCGAGCGCCCAGTTAAAGCGATCGGCAAACAGCGGATTGTAGTACGGCACCAGCGAGGGCTCCAGCACCGCTTTGGGCGCATCAGGGTCAATGGTGCCGGCGAGCTTGCGGCGCATGGCCGCGAGCTCGTCCATGCGCTCGCACGAAAGATCGGAAAGCGCCGCTACAAGGCTCGGGCTCGTGGGGACGGGCGCCGGGAAGGGAAAGTTGGGGTTGACCGAAGATGCGCTAGGCGCGGGGCGTGCGGACTGTTTGGATTGTGCGGGCGGTGCCGTAAACGTGCGAACCGGCGTGCGCAGGCCCTCGACAGGCTCGGCGCCACTGGCATCCAGATACGCCAGCGCCGTGGCGATGGCGTGCTTGCACATGCCGGAATAGCGGAAGGCGGCAGGGCAATCGCAGTCGTAGTCGATAACCTCGTGCTCGTCCATATCGAGCGCCACGTGTGTCTTGTACAGGTCGCCGCGCGAGCCACGCACCGTGCCCTCGATGTTCACGTTTTTGGAGAAGCGCGAGCCGGAGTCCTCAAACGACAGCACGGCGCCGTTGAGCATGAGCGAGCGCCCCTTCATAAAGGTACTGCTGAGCGCCGCCTCCTTACGAAGCGCCTGCGCAAACGTCCCCTGCGCCATCACTTCCTCCAATCTCGCGCGGACCAGCAAGGTCGCCCTTAGATCACCGTCACTCTGCCTTGGTTACCCACAATGGCCTTGGCCTCGGCCAGCAGCGGAATCGAGCGCGCGTTGACCTTGACCGGCACCTCGGCACGCAGTACGCGCCCGTCCACCTGCTCGATAAAGATCTCCACGCGGTCGCCGCCCGGGTTGGTGGTAAGCACCGTGGCAAGACGCGCCATATTGCCCTGACTAAAGCGGCTGTTGGGCACCATGACCTCAAACACCTTGGGCTTATTGCTCTCCTCGTTGAGCTCCAGCGGCACGATCTCCTGCGCGATGATCTGGTCGCCGCGGTCCGAGCGCTCGAGCTTGCCCTTAATGCGCACAAACGCATCGGACAGCTGTGCACCGGTCTCGGGATCGACCTCGCCGTACAGGTACCCCTCGGCCTCCTTGTAGGTCTTGGGGAACACCACGACCGTGGCCTCGCCTTCCATGTCCTCGAGCTGCACGATGCCCATGGGGTCACCGTTTTTGGTCACGCGCTTGGACACGCTCGAGACCATGCCGGCCCACCACAGCGCCTTGCCCTCGGGAATCTCCTGGTTGATGGTACCGCCCGTGGGGTTTTGCACCTCGTAGCCGGTGTCGATCTGCGAGAACGAGAAGTCGCGTGCCTTGGCTAGTGCATATTCAAACGGGCGCAGCGGGTGGTCCGAGACATAGATGCCCAGGACCTCCTTCTCCTGGCTCAGCTTAAGGTGACGGTCCCACTCCTGGCCATCCGGATCGGGCACGCTCACCTCAAAGCCCGAACCCTCAACATCGCCGAACATGTCGAAGAACGACGTCTGGCCGCTCGCACGATCCTTTTGGCGCTTCACGGCGGCATCGATGATGTTCTCGGGGTTGTTCTTATCCACAAAGTGCATCATCTGGCGGCGCGGATACCCCGTGGAGTCGAAGGCGCCTGCCTTGATGAGCGATTCGATCACGCGACGGTTGGCCTGGCTCGAGTCCACGCGCTCGACAAAGTCGTGCAGCGTCTTAAACGGGCCGCCCGCCTCGCGCTCGGCGATAATCGCCTGCGCCACGCCGGTGCCCACGCCGCGGATGCCGGCCAAACCAAAGCGCACGCCCTCCTTGGTGGCCGTGAACTCGGTACCGGACTCGTTGACATCTGGCGACAGCACGGGGATGCCGTCGTGACGGCATGCCGAGACGTAGTGAACGATCTTGTCGGTCTTGCCCGTGTAGGACGTCAGAACGGCCGCCATGTACTCGTGCGGATAGTGCGCCTTGAGCCACGCTGTCTGCATAACCAAGATGGCGTAGCCGGCGGAGTGCGACTTGTTAAAGGCGTAAGATGCGAACTCGAGAACATCGTCCCAAATCTTCTGGGCGACCTCGCGCGTGTAGTTGTTCTTGATAGCGCCGTTCATCCAGTGGTCGTAGGTGGTCTCGTCCGAGCCATCCTCCCAGTGGAGCACCGTCGACGTGAGCAGCTTGATCTTCTTCTTAGCCACGGGCTTACGGATACGCGAGTCCGATTCGCCCTTGGAGAAGCCGCACATCTCGACGGAGATGAGCATAACCTGCTCCTGGTAGACCATAGTGCCGTAGGTTTCGCCCAGGATGTCGTCCAGACGGTCGTCATAGGAGACGGCCGGCTCCTTGCCGTTCATACGGTTGATGTAGGACGAAACCATGCCGGCGCCCAGCGGGCCCGGGCGGTACAGGGCGATCAATGCCACGACGTGTTTGTACTCGGTGGGCTTCATGTTCTTGATCGTGGCCGTCATGCCGGCGGACTCGACCTGGAAGACGCCGGCGGTGTGACCGGAGCCCATGAGCTTAAAGATCTCGGGATCGTCAAAGGGAATCTCTTCCTCTTTGATGTCGATGCCGAAGTTCTTTTTGATGTTGGCCTTGGCCTTAGAGATAACCGTCAGCGTGCGCAGGCCCAGGAAGTCCATCTTGAGCAGGCCCATGTCGGCAACGGTATGACCCTCGTACTGGGTAATCTCGACGCCGCCCTTGGTATCGAGCTTGGTGGGTACGTGCTCGTTGACGGGATCGCGGCAGATCAGAACGGCGCACGCGTGCACGCCCTCGCCACGGGTGAGGCCCTCGATCGAGAGCGCCGTGTCGATGATGCGGCGGGCATCGTCATCCTTTTTATAGGCCTCGGCAAAGTCGGGGTTAAACAGATCCTCTTTGCCGGGTTGCTTTTCGAGCACCTGCTTGAGCTTGACCTTGGGGTCGCTCGAGACCATCTTGGACAGGCGCTGGCCCATGTAGACCGGGTAATCCAGAACGCGCGCGGCGTCGTTGATGGCCTGCTTGGCCTTGATGGTCGAGTAGGTGATGACGTGGGTGACCTTCTCGGGGCCATAGAGCTGGCGAACGTGCTCCACGACCTCGAGGCGCCGCTCATCGTCGAAGTCCATATCGATATCGGGCATCTCGGTACGCTGCGGGGACAGGAACCTCTCGAACATCAGGCCGTTCTCGAGCGGGTCGAACGCGGTGATGTTCATGGCGTAGGCGACGATAGCGCCGGCGGAGCCACGGCCGGGGCCGACGCCGATGCCGTTGTCCTTGGCCCATTGCACGTACTCGGCGACGATCAAAAAGTAAGCGGCAAAGCCCTTGTCGCAGATGACCTTGTATTCGTACTCAAAGCGCTCTTTGATGTTGACGCCACCGATCTCGCGCGTGGCCCAGTCGTCGCCGTAGTGCTGGCGCAGGCCCTTCTCACACTCGCGGCGGAACTGGCTCTCGTGCGTCTCGCCGGGATCGAGCAACGGAAAGCGCGGCAGGATGATAGAGTCCCAGTCCAGCTCAACGTAGCACTTGTCGGCGATCTCGAGCGTGTTGTCGCAGGCCTCGGGGCAATACGGGAACATCGCCCGCATCTCCTCCTCGGTCTTCATATAAAACTCCGAGCCGGTCATGCGCATGCGGTTGGGGTCGTCGACCTTGGCGTTCATACCGATGCACATGATGACGTCCTGCACCGGCGCGTCCTCGCGGCGCAGGTAGTGGAAGTCGTTGGTGGCGATGACCTTGACACCCACCTGCTTGGCGATATCGATGAGCGTGCGGTCCATCTGCTCGTCGGTCAGGCCGTTGTCGGTGGTGATGCCGTGTTCCTGGATCTCGATGTAAAAGTCGCCGGGGTCGAAGGTGTCACGGAAGGTCTCGGCCCACTTGATGGCTCCCTCCATGTCGCCGCGGTCGATGTATTTGGGGATGATGCCCGCGATGCAGGCGCTCGTGCAGATCATGCCCTTGGCGTGGCGGCGCAGGTTGTCGAGCGTCACGCGCGGCTTGTAGTAAAAGCCCTGCACGGCGGCCTCGGAGACCGTCTGCATCAGGTTGACGTAGCCCTCCTGGTCCTTGGCCAGAAGAATCATGTGGTAGAGCTCGGGCTTATGGTCGCGGGCGAGCGTCTCGTCCGGCGTAAAGTAGACCTCGCAGCCAAAGATGGGTTTGATGACCAGGGGCGGCTTGAGCTCGTCGATATTGCCCTTCTCGTCCCACATGGCCATGTCCTTCACATACTGGGCATGCTCGCGCGGGTTTTCCTCGGGATCGGGCTCCACCAGCTCGTCGCGGCGGTCCTTTTCCAAGAAGGCCTTGTCGTGGCTCCAGGTTTTGTATTCGGGCGTGTTGTGATTGACGGCGTCGCAGGCCAGCGCCAGGTCGGGCACGCCATACATGTAGCCGTGGTCGGTAATGGCCACGGCGGGCATGCCCAGCTCAACGGCACGGTTGACCATATCCTGGATACGGGTTGCGCCGTCGAGCATGGAAAAGACAGTGTGGTTGTGCAGATGGACGAATGCCATGTGATGAGCTCCGATGCGGGTTCGTGTTCTGACTGAACGATTTTACCCCACGGCACGGACAGCACCCGAACCTAGCCAAACCAACACGGCTCCTCTTGAGTTGCGGTGAAATACGGACTGTTTGGCGGCTTTTTTGGCTAAAACAGCCCGTATTCCACCGCAAGTTATCTGAGGGCTAGAGATTGTAGATGACTACTTGAGGTTCGGCGGGTTCGACGAAGATGGTTGGATTCGCCTGCTCCACGCGGACGAACTTGACGGTCACGACCTCAAAGCCCGCCTTGTGCAGAACGTCGGCGTAAACGCGCGCCTGCAAGGCGTGTTTCTCGAGCAGCTGCTCCGGCGTCTCGTCCGGCGTGCCACCCGTCTTGTAGTCGATGACCAGTGCGCGCGACGGATCCGCCGGGTCGGTTGCCAAGGCATCGATGGCGCCCTCGGCATAAGCACCGTAGCGAGCGATGTCCTCGTCCTCGCAGCCCAGTGAAAAGAACGGCACCTCGGCGCGAACGCACGGCCACGCGAGCAGGTCGGCACGAACAGCCGACTTGAGCCAGCGGTCCAGGGCAACGTCGAAGCGTTCGCGCTGCTCCGGCGTCAGCCACCACAGGCGCGCCAGCGCATCGGCACGCTCAGCGGGCAGCGCATCGGCACCCATCTCGATCAGCCACTGGCAGGCGGCGTGGAAGGCCGAGCCCAACGCCATGGGGTTGCCGGCGGGCTCAACGGCGGCCACGTCTGCATCCGTCATCTCGGAACCATCCGACTCTGCATCATCGCCAGCCTCGTCCATGGGCACATGTGCCTCGGCGGCACGATCTTCCCTCTCGGCATGCAGTGCCGCGGCGATTGATGAATAGCTATACGAGTCACGCGCCGGGAACGGACAGATGCCCATGCGCACGCCCACTGCCTGGGGATACACAAGCTCAAACGAATCGGGCTTGGGGTCGGCAGGACCGGGGACGATTGTACTGGCCGAATCGTCGGCAGCATCTGTATCGGCATCGCCACGAACAAGCCTGCCCTCGACATCCAGCGAAGCGTTGGCCTCAAACGCCTGCTCGCCAAAGGTAAAGTCCGAAAGCGAAATGAGCTCGTAGTCGCCCGGTTGGGAGTTGTCGAACCCCAGGCGGTCGGCATCGAGCTGCGGCATGTCCAGAGCGTCCGTCGGCAGAATGCGGCGCAGGACATCGTAGGTCAGATCCGTCTCGACATCGAAGGTCGGCGCCGTCACCTTGCCACGGCTCACGCCGGCATCCATCGCCAAGATCACCAGCTCGCGCGCACGCGTCATGGCGACATAGAGCAGACGAGCCCGCTCCTCGAGCGAAA
>URYA01000098.1 GCA_900551975.1 uncultured Collinsella sp.
ACTTGGTGCCAGGCAGAAAACGCGTGCCAAGACCGGCGGCGGGGATGATTGCCTTCATGTTATTCAAGGATCCTTTCGCAGGCGCAAAAGCGCCCCATGCGTGCGGCACACAGCCGCAGACCAAATTGCGATACCCAAGCATCTTACCGCTGGAACTATATGTCACTACAAGGCAGAGACAATTCTTCAGCAGGTCAACGCAAATTATTGCTCGAATGGTGCAATTTTATTGCCCAACGGCAGGACACCCGATACGACGCAAATCACAGAACATGGCAGTTTGAGCAACCGATGTTGAGGGACAGAAAAACAAAAAAGACGGGGCTCGCAATGCGAACCCCGTCTGCAAAGAAATCTGGCGAGAAAGCCTGATTACTTGAGGGTGACAGCAGCGCCAGCAGCCTCGAGCTTCTCCTTGGCAGCCTCGGCGTCCTCCTTCTTGGCACCCTCGAGAACAGCCTTGGGAGCGCCCTCGACGACCTCCTTGGCCTCCTTCAGGCCAAGGTTGGTGAGCTCACGGACGGCCTTGATGACCTGGATCTTGTTGTCGCCGAAGCCCTCGAGCACGACGTCAAACTCGGTCTTCTCCTCGGCCTCAGCAGCGCCAGCAGCGGGAGCGGCGACAACAGCGGCAGGAGCAGCGGCGGAAACGCCGAAGGTGTCCTCGATAGCCTTAACGAGCTCGGAAGCCTCGAGAAGGGTCATTTCCTTAAGAGCATCGATGATCTCATCGGTGGTAAGCTTAGCCATTTCTAAGTCCTTTCGGTTTCCGTGCGGATGCACGGAGATCAGTTAAAACACGGCGCGAATGCGCCAGGGGTGCGGCGTTGCCGCCGCGGGTGAAAACAGCGACTAGGCTGCCTTCTGCTCGGAGACCTGCTGGATCGAACGAGCGAGACCAGAGGAAACGCCGTTGACGCAGACAGCGATGTCGCGAGCGAAACCGGAGATGAGACCGGCGATCTGGCCGAGAAGCTGATCCTTGGTGGGCAGCTCGGCGATAGCCTTAACATCATCAGCGGAAACGGCCTTGCCGTCGGAGATACCGCCCTTGATCTCAAGGACGCCCTTGGACTTAGCGGAGAAGTCCTTAAGGGCCTTAGCGGCCTCGACCGGCTCGGTCTCGTAGAACACATAAGCGACGGGGCCGGCGAGAATCTCGTCGATCTCGGGCTGCTCCTGGTTCTTGAGGGCGATCTTGACCAGGTTGTTCTTGTAGACCTTCATCTCGGCGCCGCACTCGCGAAGCTGATGACGCAGCTCCTGAGCCTGCTTAACCGTCAGACCGTTGTAGTTGACGACGAACAGACCGGCGTTCTCGGCGATACGGGACTCGATCTCTGCAACCTTGTCGATTTTGTACTGCTGGGGCATGAATTACACCTCCTCGAATTCTTTCCGGGCACGGTCCGCCACAAGGACGTGACGGGGGCATGTCCAAAAAGAAAGCCCCCGCGCTGCATGAGCGACGGGGGCGAGAAGACATATCTACTCGACCACCTCGGCTGGCGGGATATCCCATTAAGCTCGCGGGTAAGCCCCGTTTGCGCCGGCTGTCTCTGGCAGCGGATTCGTGCGTGAACCGAAAGTATTATGGCGGGGACCCCGGCGTCGGTCAACGGAAAACCGGGCTGCACACAATTCCACCATCCGGCACGCTCCGCCGAAGGCCAGGCGCAAGGTTTCCGCTCGGTCAGGTCCTGGGCTCACTCGGAAAGCACATTAAGTGCTTTCCGGCTCGTGCGGAACTCGCGACGAACTAAACGGCCAGACCCGCTCGCATGCTCGTCATCATCCCGAAAGCTAAATAAAAAGAAGGTGCGCCGGCTTTCGCCGGCGCTTAATAAGGAATCTAGTTGGTGCTCATTCGTTTTGCTGCGGACTCGACGTAGCTTGCCATCTCATCGACGTCGCAGACGTCTTCGAAGCGGACGGGCTTGGACTCGAGTTCGGCGAGCTGCGCCGGGGCGACCGTATTGGTGGCCTGCTCGAGCACGCGCATGGCCTCAAAGTCGTCCTCGGGAGCGTCGAGCCCCAGGGCGTCGCAGCAGGCGCGCGGGAACTTGTAGGGGCTGGCGGTCGAAAGCAGCACGCGGGCCTTGGCGCCCTCGGCGGGAGCGGCCTGCTCAAAGACGTGATAACCACAAGCGGTGTGCGGGTCGATTACGTAGCCGTTCGCATCCCAGCAGCTCTTGATGGCAGTGCGGACCTCGTCCTCGCTGGCCCAGCCGCAGCCAAAGACGCTCTGAATCTTGGCCAGCAGCTCGGCGGGCACCTCGTAGCGACCCGTCTGCGCCAGCTGCTCCATAAGGCCGGAAACGAGCTCGCAGTCGCCATCGGACAGGAAGTACAGCATGCGCTCCAGGTTGGAGCTGATGAGGATGTCCATCGACGGCGAGATGGTCGTGAAGAACGGGCGGTTGCGGTCGTAGACGCCGGTAGTCAGGAAGTCAGCCAGCACGTTGTTCTTGTCGCTCGCCACGACGAGCTTGGCGACGGGCAGACCCATGCGCTTGGCATAGTAGCCGGCCAGGATATCGCCAAAGTTGCCGGTCGGTACGCAGAACTCCACGGCGTCGCCGGCCTCGATGGCGCCGGCGCGCAACAGCTGCACATAGGCGGCAAAGTAGTAGACGACCTGCGGTACCAGACGGCCGACGTTGATGGAGTTGGCGCTTGAAAGCACCGTGCCGGCGGACTCAAGACGCTCGGCAAGCTCCTTATCGGCAAAGATGCGCTTGACGGCGCTCTGGGCATCATCGAAGTTGCCGCGGATGCCGCAGACGGCGACGTTGTCGCCCTCTTGCGTGGACATCTGCAGGTTCTGGACGCGGCTGACTTTGCCTTCGGGATAAAAGACGGTAATACCCGTGCCCGGAGCGTTGGCAAAACCGGCGAGTGCGGCCTTGCCGGTGTCGCCCGACGTGGCGGTGACGATCATGATGCGCTCGGCGCCGCCGTCCTTGGCGGAAGTGCGGGCCATCAGGCGGGGGAGCATCTGCAGGGCGACGTCCTTAAAGGCACTCGTGGGGCCGCCAAAGAGCTCCATCACATAGGTCTGAGGGGCGTCAGCGCCCGGCGCAGCGTCGAGTTTAACGAGCGGCGTAACCTCTTCACTCGCGAACGTGCCGCGGTATGCCTCGTCGACACACGCCGAAATTTCTTCGGCCGTGTAATCATTCAGTAACATTCCCAACACATCTTGAGCGATTTCAAAGTACGATTTATCTGCAAGCGAGCTGATATCGACCTGCTGGGTGCCGAGCTCGTCCGAGACAAACAAACCCCCGTCGGGAGCGATGCCGGTACGGATTGCCACCTTACTTGAGCACGATAAAGTGCGTCCTCGTGTACTATGATAAGTTCCCATATAACACTGCTCCTCGGATGCCTTGGTCCCAATCGGTGAAACCATGGTATCAGAGCGCGCAAAATAGGTTCGCAGAGGCTTTTTAGAAAGGTAACCTCCAGCCCATGATTAAGATTGCCAAGTTTGGCGGCTCGTCGGTCGCCGACGCCGAACACTTTAAGAAGATCAAGGCCATCGTCGATGCCGACCCGGCTCGCCGTTTTGTGGTGGTTTCTGCCTGCGGTCGCCGTTTTAAGGGCGACACCAAGGTGACCGACCTGCTCTACTTGGTCAACGCGCACGTCAAGTACCACGTGTCGTGTGAGGAGCTGCTCGAGGACATTGGCCAGCGCTATTTTGATATCGCTGACGAGCTGGAGCTTACCTATCCCATCCGTGAGGAGTTCGCGGCCTTTGCCGAGCGCGCCCGCTCGGGCGGCTACTCCACCGAGGAGCTTGTGAGCCGTGGCGAGTACTTTACCGCCCGCCTGATGGCCGAATACCTGGGCTTACCGTTCCTGGACGCCGCGACGGTTGTGGCGTTCCATCACGACGGTACGCTCAGCATGAATCGCACCTCTGAGCTGGTGCAGGAGTACGGTCAGCAGGGCGGCTTTGTTATGCCCGGTTTCTACGGCGCGACGCGTGAGGGCCAGATCAAGCTGCTCGACCGTGGCGGCGGCGATATTTCCGGCTCGATTCTGGCCAAGTGCCTGGGCGCCGATCTGTACGAGAACTGGACCGATGTCTCGGGCTTCTATTCTGCCGATCCGCGTATTGTTCCCGAGGCTCAGCCCATTGCGCGCGTTACCTACGAGGAGCTGCGCGAGCTTTCGTACATGGGCGCAAGCGTCCTGCACGAGGAGGCCGTGTTCCCCGTGCGCGAGGCGGGTATTCCGCTGGTCATCAAGAACACCAATGCGCCGCAGGACCCCGGTACCATCATTAGCGAGACGGCTGATGAGGGCGAGGCGGAGCCCATCATTACCGGCGTGACCGGCAAGCGCGGCTTTGTCGCCATCAACGTTGCCCGCGACCGCACCAAGCCCCGCGTTGGCTTTATGCGCCGTGCGCTTTCGGTGTTCGAGCGCTATGACGTTTCCGTCGAGCACATGCCCACTGGTGTCGACCGCTTTGGCGCCGTGGTGCAGGAGCAGGATGTGCACGATTCGCTGTACTCACTTGTGGGCGACATCCAGCAGGAGGTCGAGCCGCTCGAGATCGAGGTTGTCGAGGGCTTGGCGCTCATCGCGACCGTCGGCCGTAACCTGCGCGGTCGTGCAGGCATCTCGGGCCACCTGTTTGGCATGCTTGGCCAGGCCGGCGTGAGCGTGCGCATGATTTCGCAGAGCTGTGACGAGATCAATATCATTATCGGTGTCGAGGAGAAGGACTTCGACCTTGCGATTCGGACCATTTACCGTGCCTTCTCCGATGAGAACGGCATTGTGAAGGTCTCCGATCTGGAGGCTCCCGCGCCGGCCGATCCCACCCTGGCCGCGCTCAAAAAGTAGCGACTGCTCGGTAGATTTTTGGGTCATGTCTCAAAAATCTACGGCGGGGCGTTTCGTTTCGGTTTCGTTTCGACGGGGCGGGTTTCATGCCCGCCCTGTTCTTGTATAAACTGGCAACAATAATCGGCCTGCTCGGCGTGCGGGCAAAAGCCACAACCTTTAAAGGGGGAAGCATGAAACAGTACACAGTTGCTATTTTGGGCGCGACGGGAGCCGTGGGCACCCAGATGCTCGAGTGCCTCAACGAGCAGGAGTTCCCGGTCGGCAAGCTCAAGCTGTTGGCAAGCGCACGCTCCGCGGGCAAGACCGTCGAGTTCCGCGGCGAGCAAATCGTGATCGAAGAGGCTTGCCCCGAGGCCTTTGAGGGCTGTGACATTGTGCTTGGCGCTGCCGGCGACGATATCGCCAAGGAATTGCTGCCCGAGGCCGTAAAGCGCGGCGCCGTCGTGGTCGACAACAGCCATGCCTTCCGCATGGATCCCGAGGTGCCGCTGGTCGTGCCCGAGATCAATGCCGACGACATCAAGTGGCATCACGGCCTTATCGCCAACCCCAACTGCGCGACCATTATCGGCCTGGTTCCCACGTGGCCGCTGCATCAGCTTGCCGGCGTGAAGCGCATGATCGTCTCGACGTATCAGGCGGCTTCTGGTGCCGGTGCTCCCGGTATGGCCGAGCTCGAAGCGCAGCTTGCTGCCCTGGGCCGTGGCGAGGAGATTCCCGAGCCGCGCGCATTTGCCGCCCAGCTGGCGAGCAACCTGATTCCGCAGATTGGCGGCGTCAAGGAGGAGGGCTTTACCTCTGAGGAGATGAAGCTGCAAAACGAGGGCCGTAAGATTATGCATCTGCCCGAGCTGCGCGTGAACTGCACTTGCGTGCGCGTGCCCGTGCTGCGCTCGCACTCCGAGAGCATCACGCTCGAGTTCGAGCGTGACATTACGGTTGACGAGGCCCGTGTTGCGCTGGCTGCCGCTCCGGGCGTGAAGCTGGTTGACGACATGAGCGCCGAGGATGCGCACGACCGCTTCCCCATGCCGATGGATACGTCCGACCAAGACCTGATTTGGGTCGGTCGCGTGCGTCGCGACATCTCGAACCCCGAGGCCACGCGCGGTATTACCTTCTGGTGCTGCGGTGACCAAATCCGTAAGGGCGCGGCAACCAACGCCGTCCAGATCGCTAAGCTGCTCTGCGAGTAGTGCGACCTGTCCGGCGGGGGCCGGGCTTAGTTTTCAGAACGTCCTCGACCATGTGTGGCGCCTTGTCCTGCTCCTTCGGAGCCGCGGACAAGGCGCCACACTGGTCTGCGGAGTGTTCTGAAAACTAAGCCCGGCCCCCGCCTGCGGTGACTCGGCTG